>NZ_JBMDIJ010000071.1:0-31761 GCF_057808595.1 Pseudomonas sp. FG98
AGGGGCAAAATGGTTGCATGACCGGACGCCATCGCCGGCAACGCCGGCTCCCACAAGGGATCTGAGCTGCCCCCCGAAGAATTTCCCCCGCCACCGTTAGTCGGCGACCCCCCGGATGGATTAAAGTATCAGCCCCTGTCCGGGCGCTCGATGCCGCCCCGGGCGCCACTCCAGGAACCGTCACGATGGAACACCGTGAAGCGCTGATCGCGCTGCGCACCTTTCTTTCCACCCAGATCCTCGGCCAGGAGAAACTGGTCGAACGTCTGCTCATCGTGCTCCTGGCCGACGGCCATATGCTGGTCGAAGGCGCTCCCGGCCTGGCCAAGACCAAGGCCATCAAGGAACTGGCCGACGGTATCGAGGCACAGTTCCATCGCATCCAGTTCACCCCCGACCTGCTCCCCGCCGATATCACCGGCACCGAGATCTATCGCCCGGAAACCGGCAGCTTCGTGTTCCAGCAAGGGCCGATCTTCCACAACCTGGTACTGGCCGACGAAATCAACCGCGCCCCGGCCAAGGTCCAGTCGGCCCTGCTCGAAGCCATGGCCGAGCGCCAGGTCAGCGTTGGCCGCAGCACCTACGAGCTGTCGCCGCTGTTCCTGGTGATGGCTACCCAGAACCCGATCGAGCAGGAAGGCACCTACCCGCTGCCGGAAGCCCAGCTCGACCGCTTCCTGATGCACGTGAAGATCGGCTTCCCGGATGCCGCCGTGGAACGCCGCATTCTGTCCCAGGCCCGCGGCGAGGCCCTCAACGGCGAGACCAAGCCGGAACGCCGGGTCAGCCAGCAGGCGATCTTCGCCGCACGCAAGGAGATCCTCGGCCTGTACATGGCCGATGCGGTGGAGGAATACCTGGTGCAACTGGTCATGGCCACGCGCAACGGCGCCAAGTACGACGCCGAGCTGGGCGACTGGATCGCCTACGGCGCCAGCCCGCGCGGTTCCATCGCCCTTGATCGCTGCGCCCGCGCCCATGCCTGGCTGGCCGGACGCGATTTCGTCAGCCCCGAGGATATCCAGGCAGTGCTGTTCGACGTGCTGCGCCACCGCATCATCCTGTCGTTCGAGGCCGAAGCCGCCGGGATCGACCAGGACCGGGTGATCCAGCGCATCCTCGACGTCGTCGCCGTCGCCTGACCCCCATGCCCAGTCAACTGTTGGCCGCACCCGGCATTCGCATCAGCCTCGCCGAGCTGATCGAGATGCGTCACCGGGTGCGCGAGGTCCGCCTGTTTTCCGCCCCCGGCCAGCGCAGCCCGCTGGTCGGCCTGCACCATTCGCGGCTGCGCGGGCGCGGCGTGGATTTCGACCAGGTGCGCGTGTACCAGGCCGGCGACGATGTGCGCAACATCGACTGGCGCGTCACCGCACGCACCCAGGAGCCGCATACCAAGCTGTTCCACGAGGAGCGCGAGCGGCCGATCTTCATCATGGTCGAGCAGAGCCGGCGGCTGTTTTTCGGCTCGGGGCTGATGTTCAAGTCGGTGCTCGCCGCCCAGGCCGCGGCACTGTTCGGCTGGGCCGCGCTGGGCCATAATGACCGCATCGGCGGGCTGGTGTTCGGCGACAACGAACACCACGAGATCAAGCCGCGGCGCAGCAAGCAGAGCCTGCTGCAACTGCTCAACCGCCTGGCCCGGGTCAACCAGTCGCTGCACACCGAGGCCCAGCCCCAGGCCGAAACCCTCGGCATCGCCCTGCGCCGCGCCCGCGAGGTGCTGCGTCCGGGCAGCCTGGCGATCATCCTGTGCGACGAGCGCGCCCTCGATCCGGGGGTCGAACAGCAACTGAGCCTGCTGTCACGCCATTGCGACCTGCTCCTGCTGCCGATTTCCGACCCGCTGGACCACGCCCTCCCCGCCGCCGGCCTCCTGCGTTTCGCCCAGCGCGGCGCGCAACTGGAGCTGGATACCCTCGATGCCAACCTGCGCCAGAGCTACCGTCAACAGAGTGAGGCGCGTATCGAACGCTGGGAAATGCTCGCGCAGAAACTGCGGGTAGTGCTGATGCCCCTGAGCACCCAGAGCGAAATGATCGAGCAGTTGCGCGAATACCTGGATCCGCAACGGGCAGGCAAGCTGCGATGAACCCACTGGCACAACTGCAACCGCTGATCGCTCCACCGCCCGTCAGCGCCTGGCCGCCGGCACCGGGCTGGTGGGCTTTGCTGGTGCTGCTGCCGCTGCTTGGCTGGGGCCTCTGGCGCCTGCGCCACTGGCGGCCGAAGGCAGCTCCCGTACCGCGCAAAGAGCAACCGCTGGACCCGGTGCGCGTCGCCGCGCTGGCCGAACTGGCGCAACTGCCCAAGCCCTACGACGGCGCCCCGGCCGGGGCCTGGCTGCAGCAGCTCAACGCCCTGCTCAAGCGCCTGTGCCGCAACCACTACCCGGACAGCCACAGCCATACCCTCAATGGCCGGCAGTGGCTGGCCTTTCTCGACAACCGCTGCCCGGCCGCCGGGCTGACCCGCTGGATGGTGCTGGTGGAAGGCACCTACAAACCCGAATGCCGCCTCGACGACAAGGCCATCGCCGGCCTCAATCAGGCAGTCGAAACCTGGATCCGCAAGCATGTTTGAACTGGCCTGGCCGTGGGTCTTCGCCCTGTTGCCGCTGCCCTGGCTGGCGCGCCTGCTGCTGCCCGCCGCCGACAGCGGCGAGCCGGTGCTCAAGGTCAGCTTCCTCGACGAACTGGAAGGCCTGGCCGGACGCCGCGCCCGCCTCAACCTCCCTACCCTGCGCCAGCAGGCGCCCTTCGTGCTGGTCTGGTTGCTGCTGCTGTGCGCCGCCGCCCGCCCGCAATGGCTCGGCGAACCGCTGCCGGTGGCCGCCAGCGGTCGCGACCTGCTGGTGGCGGTGGACGTGTCCGGCTCCATGGATTACCCGGACATGAGCTGGGACGGTGAAGAGGTCAGCCGCCTGTCGCTGGTCAAGGACCTGCTCGGCGACTTCCTCCAGCACCGCGACGGCGACCGCGTCGGCCTGATCCTGTTCGGCAGCCAGGCCTATCTGCAGGCACCACTGACCTTCGACCGGCGCACCGTGCGCAACTTCCTCGATGACGCGCAGATCGGCATCGCCGGCAAGAACACCGCCATCGGCGACGCCATCGGCCTGGCGGTCAAGCGCCTGCGCCTGCGTCCTACCGACAGCCGCGTGCTGATCCTGGTCACCGACGGCGCCAACAACGGCGGGCAGATCCACCCGCTGACCGCCGCGCGCCTGGCCGCCCAGGAGAGCATCCGCATCTACACCATCGGTATCGGCGCCAGCCCGGAAGAAAGCGGCACTGCCGGGCAGATCGGCCTGAACCCGAGCCTCGACCTCGACGAAGCCTCGCTGCGCGAGATCGCCCAGATCACTCACGGGGAGTACTTCCGCGCCCGCGACGGCGCCGAGCTCAAGGCCATCGGCGACACCCTCGACCTGCTCGAACCGGTGGAACAGCAACCCACCCAGGCGCGCACCGCCGAAGCCCTGTACGCCTGGCCCCTGGCCGCGGCGATGCTGCTCAGCGTGGCCCTGGTGATCCGCGAGCGCTGGCCCGATCACCTGCTGCAACGCCTGCTCCAGCGCCTGTTGCGCCGCCCGGACTTCCTCCAGCCGCACCCGGAATGGCGCCAGCGCCTCAAGCGCCTGCGTCTGCGGAGGCGTCGATGAGCGAACTCTGGCCTCACTTCATGCGCCCGCTGTGGCTACTGGCACTGCCGCTGCTGGCCTGGCTGCTGTGGAAACTCTGGCACCGGCAGAAACGCGCCGGACGCTGGCAGATGATCCTGCCGCCGGCCTTCCACGGCGTCCTGCTCGGTGGCGGCAGCGGTCACGACAGCAAGCTGCCCTGGGTCGCCCTTGGTCTGGCCTGGATGCTCGGCGTGCTGGCCCTGCTCGGGCCGAGCTGGGAGCGCCTGGAAGAAACCCGCCAGCGTCCCGCCGACCCGCTGGTGATCCTCCTCGAACTGACCCCGGCCATGCTCGCCGAAGATACCCCGCCGACCCGTCTGGAGCAGGCCCGGCGCAAGATCCTCGACCTGCTGGAACACCGCCGCGACAGCCAGACCGCCATCGTCGTCTATGCCGGCAGCGCCCACACCCTGGTGCCGCTGTCGGACGACCTCGGCACCAGCCGCAACCTGCTTGAAGCCCTTGAACCGGGGATCATGCCGCAGCCCGGGCAACGCGCCGATCTGGCCGTGGGCAAGGCCTTGTCCCTGCTCGCCCAGGGCGCCCTGGGCCAGGGCCGGCTGCTGCTGATCGCGTCGTCGCTGAACGATGAAGAACGCCAGGGCATCGGCCAGGCCCTGGGCCGCAACGGCCCGCCGCTGCTGATGCTCGGTGTCGGCAGCGCCGAGGGCGCACCGGTCAAGCAGGCCAATGGCGAGTTCATCAAGGACGCCGACGGCGCGATCCTGATGCCGCGCCTCGACAGCGCCAGCCTCAAGGCCTTCGTCGGCGATCTCGGCGGCCGCTACCGCCACGCCCGCATCGACGACCTCGACCTGCGTGGCCTGGGCCTGTTCGACACACCGCGAACCCTGAGCAACGACGGCCAGACCCTGCAACTGGATACCTGGGCCGACCAGGGCTACTGGCTGCTCCTGCCGCTGTTGCTGCTGGCCGCCTGCGCCGGGCGGCGTGGCTGGCTGTTCTGCCTGCCGCTGCTGTGGTGCCTGCCGCAACCCTCTTACGCTTTCGAATTCAACGAACTGTGGCGCCGCCCCGACCAGCAGGGCCAGCACCTGCTGGAACGCAAGCGCCCGGCGGAAGCGGCCAGGCACTTCCAGGACCCGCAATGGAAAGGCTGGGCCCTCTACGAAGCCGGCGACTACGCCGCTGCTGCCCGCCAGTTCGCCCTCGACGACAGCGCCGCCGGCCACTATAACCGTGGCAATGCCCTGGCCCGTGGCGGCGAGCTGGAAGCGGCGGTGGACGCCTACGAGGAAGCCCTGGAACGCCAGCCCGACCTGCAACCAGCGCTGACCAACAAGGCCCTGGTCGAGCAACTGCTGCAACAGCGCCAGCAGGAGCAAAAGCCGCCGGAGCCACCGCCCGAGGAAGACAAGCCGGAGCAGAATGGCCAGCAGATGCCCGGCGAAAGCACCGACAACCCGCAGCAGAACAGCAGCCAGAGCGACGCGGAAAAGCCCGGCGAGCAGCCCGGCGAAGCCCAGGAACAGGGTGACAGCCAGGCCCAGCAAAGCACCTCCGGCGATGACGACGACGAAGTCACCCAGGCGCCCCAGCGCCCCACCGGCAGCAACCTCGACGCCGAGCAGCGCCAGGCCCTGGAACAATGGCTGCGGCAGATTCCGGACAATCCTTCACAACTGCTGCGACGCAAGTTCTGGTACGAACAGCAACAACTTCAGGAAACCCATCGATGAGCCGCGTCTGCGCCTTCGTCTTCTGTCTTTTCTTCGCCTTGCAGGCCCAGGCCCAGGGGCTGCTGGCGACTGTCGACCGCAGCCAGCTGAACACGGCCGAGACCCTGGAGCTGACCCTGGAAATCCGCGACGTCACCCAGTTCGGCAAGCCCGACCTGACGCCCTTGCAGGCCGACTTCGAGGTGCGCGGCACGCGCCAGCTCAACAGCCTCAACACCCTCGACGGACAGAACGAAGCCACCACCCGCTGGGTCGTCACCCTGATGCCACGGCGCGCCGGCACCCTGGAAATCCCCGCGCTGCACCTCGGCGAAATGCACAGCGAGCCGATCCAGTTGCAGGTCCAGGTTGCCGAAGACACCCCGGTGCCCCTGCTCGCCCCGGTGTTCATCGAGGCCAGCCTCGACCAGAGCAGCGTCTACGTGCAGGCCCAGGCCGTGCTGACCCTGCGCATCTACCACTCGGTGTCGCTGTACGACGACAGCACCCTCAGCCCGCTGCAACTGGACGGGGTGAAGATCGAACCGCTGGGCGAATCGCGTACCTACGAGAAGCTGATCAACGGCATCCGCCATGGCGTGATCGAAATGCGCTATGCCCTGTATCCGCAACAGAGCGGCACGGTCACGGTGCCGTCGCTGACCTTCAGCGCCACCAGTGCCAGCGGCGACAGCGACAGCCCGACTGCCGCCGGCAACACCCAGGTACGGGTCAGCTCGCGGGAGCTGCCGTTGCAGGTCAAGCCCATCCCGGCCAGCTACCCGGCCGGGGCGACCTGGCTGCCGGCGCGCAGCCTGACCCTGGAAGAACACTGGAGCCCGGACCCGGAGCAGACCCCGGTACAGATCGGCGACTCGCTGACCCGCAGCGTCACGCTCAAGGCCGAGGGCCTGTCCAGTACGCAACTGACGCCGCTGCCGGTCGCCGAGATCGCCGGCCTGCGGCGTTACCCGGACCAGCCGCAACTGCGCAACCAGATCGACGAACGCGGACTGATCGGCAGCCGCGAGGAGCGCGAGGCGCTGGTGCCGACCCACAGCGGCAAACTGGAGTTGCCGAGCCTGGAAGTGGTCTGGTGGAACACCCGTGAAGACCACCTGGAACACAGCAGCTTGCCGGCGCGCAGCCTCGATGTGCAGGACAACCCGGCGCTGAGTGCGGAAACCCCGAGTGCCGCCGCCGGCCAGGGCAGCCAGCTGCTTTGGCCATGGCAACTGAGCACGCTGATTCTCGCCCTCACCACCCTGGCCGGTTTCGCCCTGTGGTGGCGTGCCCGTTCGCAACCGGCGGTGGCCCGGGTGATCCCGGCAGGGCCCAGCCCGCGCACCCTGCTCGACGACCTCAAGCGCGCCTGCCAGGCCAACGACCCCCAGGCCACCCGCCAGGCCCTCGACGCCTGGGCCCGCCAGCAACCGCAGACCCTGGCCGACATGGCCGCGCGCTTCGTGCCGCTGTCCGACGCCCTCGACGGGCTCAACAGCGCGCTGTACAGCGAGGCTGGGCAGTACTGGCAGGGCGAGGATCTGTGGCGGGCGATCAGTACCATTCCCGCTTCGGAGCAGGCTCAGCCGGCCCAGGGTGAGAATGGCAGCTTGCCGCCTCTTTATCCCAAGTAGATCTCTGCTGGTCTTGATGGCCTCATCGCCGGCAACGCCGGCTCCCACAAGGTCTTGTGTCGCCGCGAACATTGTGGGAGCCGGCGTTGCCGGCGATGAGGCCCCCAAGAGCAACACACATTTCAGGTACCATTACCGGTTTTCCATCCTGCCCCCGTCACAGGACACTCCATGCGTCTGTTTCACACCTCCGACTGGCACCTGGGGCAAACCCTCCATGGCCAGGAGCGCGATTTCGAACACGCCTGCTTTCTCGACTGGCTGCTCGGCCAGCTGAAGCTGCGCCAGCCCGATGCCCTGCTGATCGCCGGTGACATCTTCGATACCGTCAACCCGCCAGTGAAGGCCCAGGAACAGCTGTACAACTTCATCGTCCAGGCCCACGAGCAACAGCCGGCCCTGACCATCGTGATGATCGCCGGCAACCATGACTCCGGCTCACGCATCGAACTCCCCGGCCCGCTGATGCGCAGCCTGCGCACCCACGCCCTCGGCCGCGTGCAATGGCTCGACGAAGGCGAGCTGGACAGCGAGCGCCTGCTGATCCCGCTGACCAACGCCAAGGGCAAGGTCGAGGCCTGGTGCCTGGCCCTGCCCTTCCTGCGCCCGGCCGAAGTCACCGGCCCGCACCTGGGCGAGGACTACCTGCGCGGGATCGGCCAGGTCCACGAGAAACTCATCGCCGCGGCCCTTGAACGGCGCCAGCCGAAGCAGGCGCTGGTCGCCATCAGCCATGCCCATATGGCCGGCGGTTCGGTGTCCGAGGACTCCGAGCGCAGCCTGATCATCGGCAACGCCGAGGCCTTGCCCGCCAGCCTGTTCGGCGCCGAGATCGCCTATGTCGCCCTCGGCCACCTGCACAAGCCGCAGAAGGTCAATGGCGAAGAACGCATCCGCTATTGCGGCTCACCACTGCCGCTGTCGTTCTCCGAGATCAAGTACCCGCACCAGATCCTCGAAGTGGAGCTCAAGGGCAACAAGCTGGTCGGTGTGGAAAGCCGCAGCGTGCCGCGCGCCGTGGCCCTGCAACGGGTCGGCCCGGCGCCGCTGGCGGAGATTCTCGACAGCCTCGCTGAACTGCCGGTAGTCGACCTGCTCGACGACCCACACCGCCAGCCCTGGCTGGAAGTGCGGGTGCAACTCGACGAACCCCAGCCCGACCTGCGCCAGCAACTGGAAACCGCCCTGCAAGGCAAGGCGGTGCGCCTGGTGCGCATCAGCGCCGAATACGCCGGGCGCATTGGCGCCGATGGCGAGGAAGAACAACGCCTGGTCGAACTCGGCCAGTTGCGCCCCCAGGACCTGTTCGCCCGCGCCTGGGAGCAGGCCTACGGCAGCGCCGCCGATGACGCCACCCTGGCCGATTTCGCCCTGCTGTTGCAGGAAGTCCAGCAACAGGAGGAACAGCCATGAAGATCCTCGCCATCCGCCTGAAGAACCTCGCCTCCCTGGCCGGGCCCTTCGAGATCGATTTCACCGCCGAACCGCTGGCCAGCGCCGGCCTGTTCGCCATCACCGGCCCTACCGGCGCGGGCAAGAGCACCCTGCTCGACGCCCTGTGCCTGGCCCTGTTCGGCTCGGTACCGCGCCTGGAGAACATCGGCCGCGAAACCAAGGTCCCCGACGCCGACGGTGAAATCCTCACCAACGACCCGCGCACCCTGCTGCGCCGCGGCACCGGCAGTTGCTTCGCCGAAGTCGACTTCGTCGGCATCGACGGCCGCCGCTACCGCGCCCGCTGGGAAGCCAACCGCGCCCGCGACAAGGCCAACGGCAAGCTGCAAGGCAGCCGCCAGAGCCTGCACGACCTGGACAGCCAGCAACTGCTGAGCAACCAGAGCAAGCGCGAGTACGAGCAGTTGATCGAGTCGCGCCTGGGCCTCAACTTCGCCCAGTTCACCCGCGCGGTGATGCTGGCGCAGAGCGAGTTCAGCGCCTTCCTCAAGGCCGACGACAAGGAACGCAGCGAGCTGCTGGAAAAGCTCACCAACACGGCGATCTACACCCAGCTCGGCCAGCGCGCCTTTATCAAGGCCCGGGATGCCGCCGAAGCGCTCAAGGAGTTGAACAAGGAAGCCGAAGGCGTCCTGCCGATGAGCGAGGAAGAGCGCGGGGTTCTCGATCAGCAACTGGTCGAAGCCCAGCAAGCCCTGAAAGCCGAACAGGGCCAACTGCGCCAACTGGAACAGCAGCGCAACTGGCGCAACGAACTGCTGGCCCTGCAGGAGCAGCACAAGGCCGCCGCCGAAGCCCTGGCCAGTGCCCACCAGGACTGGGACGGCCTGGGCACCGAGCGCCTCGACCTCACCCGTCTGGAACAACTGGCGCCACAACGTCACCAGTTCGCCCGCCGCCAGGACGTGCTCAATCAGCTTTCGCCACTGGCTGCCGCCCTGGAGCAGCAACGCCAGGAGCAAGCGCAACTGGGCGAACGCCAGCAGCAACTGGAGCAGGACCTGGAAGGCGCCAAGGCGCAACTGGCCCAGGCCCTTGCGGCGCACAGCGACAGCGCGCCACGCCTGCGCCAGGCTTTCGAAACCCAGCACAACCTGACCCGCCTCGACCAGGACCTGGCCCGCGAACGGGAGCAGACGGCCCAGGCGCAACAAGCCTTCGCCGATGGCCAGGCGCAACTGCACGGCCTTGCCGAACACCAGCAGCGCCACGAACAGAGTCTTGCCAGCATCGCCGCGCAGCTTGAGCAGAGCGCCGGACTGGCCGGGCTGGACAGTGCCTGGCACGTCTATCGCGGCCAGTTGCAGCAAGTGATGCTCACCGCCAACCGTCTGGCCAAGGGCCGCGAGGAGCTACCGACCCTGCGCCAGAGCGCCGAAGCCCGCGCCCGGGAATGCGACGAGCTGCGCCAGTCCCTCGAACTGCTGTTCCAGGAAAGCACTGCCGAACCCCAGGCCCTGGCCGAACAGATCGGCCTGCTCGGCACCCTGTTGCAGGACAACCGCAAGCTGCACCGCGGCTTCGAGGAACTGGCCCGGCTGTGGGCCCGCCAGGAAGAGATCGAGCAACGCCTGCACGCCCTGCGCGAACGCCAGACCAGCGCCCAGCAGGAGCGCCAGCAACTGATCGCCGAGGGCATGCAGGGCAAGCAGCAACTGGAAGCCGCCCAGCAAGCCCTGACCCTGACCCGCCAATTACTCGAACGCCAGCGCCTGGCGCGCAATGCCAGCGTCGAAGAGCTGCGCGCGCAGCTGCAGGACGAACAGCCCTGCCCGGTCTGCGGCAGCCTGGAGCATCCTTATCACCAGCCCGAAGCCCTGCTGGAAAACCTCGCCCGCCACGACGAAAGCGAAGAAGCCGCCGCGCAGAAGGTGGTCAGCGACCTGACCGAGAAGCTCGACGAACTGCGCTCGCGCCTCGGAGGCGTCAATGGCCAGCTCAAGGAATACGCGCACCAGCAGGAGCAACTGAACACCCAACTCCAGGCCCTGGCCCCGGAGCTGGAAGCCCAGGCGCTTTATCCACAGCTGGCCGAACACGACAGCGCCGCCCGCAGCCGCTGGCTGGAGCTGCAACTGCGCCGCCTCAACGACGATATCGAGCGCGACCAGCAGCGCCAGCACACACTGCTGACCCTGCAACAGGACGCCGCCCGTCTCCAGCAGCAACTGCAAGCGGCCAACCAGGCCAGCCAGCAGGCTGCGCAACAGCTGAACCAGCAACAGGACGGCCTGAATGCCGACCAACAGCGGCTCGACCAGGATCTCGCCCAGTTCGAAGCCCTGCTGCCAGCGGAGATCTTCGCCGCCCTGCGCGAAACCCCGTCCGAGACCTTCCTCAGCCTCGACCAGCAGATCAGCGCGCGCCTGCAACTGCTCGACCAGCAGAAGGACGAACAGCAGGACCTGGCCGAACGCCTCAAGCAGCGGGAAAGCCTCGACGGCAAGCAGCACGACCGCCAGCAGGCGCTGGAACAGCGCAGCCAGCAACTGTCCGGCCTGGAGGCCCAGCAACAGCAGGCCCGCGAAGCCCTGACCGGACTGATCGGCGAACACACCGATGCCGACCACTGGCAACGCGCCCTGGAACAGGCGGTGGAACAGGCCCGCGCCAGCGAAACCGGGTTCGCCCAGCAGATGCACGAGGCCCGTACCCAGGCTGCTGCGCTGTCCAGCGAGCTAAAGGCCCGCGAGCAACAACAGCAGGCGCTGGAACAGGAGTGCCAGCAACTGGAAGCCGCCATCGGTCAATGGCGCGAAGCCCATCCGGAGCTGGACGAACACGGCCTCGACGCCCTGCTGGCCATGGACGACGAGCAGGTCGCGCAACTGCGTCAGCGCCTGCAAGCCGCGGAAAAGGCCGTCGAGCAAGCCAGCGTGCGGGTGCAGGAGCGCGACGAGCGTCTGCAACAGCACCAGAAGCAGCAACTCACCGAGCAAAGCGCCGAACAACTGGAAGAGGCCCTGCTGGCCAGCCAGCAACAGCTGGACCAGCACGAACACCACTGCGCCGAACTGCGTGCACAGCAGGCCGAAGACCAGCGCCGCCAGCAGGCCAGCCAGAACCTGGCCGAGCGCATCGCCCAGGCCCGCGCCGAATGGCAGCGCTGGGCACGGCTCAGCGACCTGATCGGCTCGTCCAGCGGCGACACCTTCCGCAAGATCGCCCAGAGCTACAACCTCGACCTGCTGGTGCATCACGCCAACCAGCAACTGCGCCAACTGGTCAAGCGCTACCGCCTCAAGCGCGGCGGCAGCCAGCTCGGCCTGTTGGTGCTGGACACCGAGATGGGCGACGAACTGCGTTCGGTGCACTCGCTGTCCGGCGGCGAGACCTTCCTTGTCTCGCTGGCCCTGGCGCTGGGCCTGGCGTCCATGGCATCGAGCACCTTGCGCATCGAATCGCTGTTCATCGACGAAGGCTTCGGCAGCCTCGATCCGGAATCCCTGCAACTGGCCATGGACGCCCTTGACGGCCTGCAGGCCCAGGGGCGCAAGGTCGGGGTGATTTCCCACGTACAGGAAATGCATGAGCGGATCGGCGTACAGATCCAGGTACGCCGCCAGGGCAATGGCCTGAGTCACCTGGAGGTGGCGGGATGATCCTCTACTCGTTCCGCCGCTGCCCCTACGCCATGCGCGCGCGCCTGGCGTTGCGCTATGCCGGGGTGGCGGTGCAGATCGAAGAAGTCAGCCTGAAGGCCAAGCCGGCCGAGATGCTGGCGCTGTCACCCAAGGGCACGGTGCCGGTGCTCAGCGTCGAGGGCCGGGTGCTGGAGGAAAGCCTGGAGATCATGCGCTGGGCGCTGGAGCAGAACGATCCGCAGGACTGGCGCCTGCAGGGCGATGCACAGATCGACGCGCTGATCGCGCGCAATGATGGCGAGTTCAAGATCCACCTGAACCACTACAAATATGCCGAGCGCTACCCGGAGCATTCCCGGGAGCACTACCGCCAGCAGGCTGAAGTGATTCTGGAAGACCTGGAGCGGAGGCTCGGCGAGCAGCGTTACCTGCTCGCTGACCACCCCAGCCTGGCCGATGCCGCCCTGCTGCCGTTTATCCGCCAGTTCGCCGGGGTCGAACCGCAGTGGTTCGCCGAGGCGCCCTATCCAAGGCTAAGGGCCTGGTTGCAGGGCTGGCTGGAATCGGAGCTGTTCAAGGCGATCATGGCCAAGTGATCTCAAGGGCCTCATCGCCGGCAACGCCGGCTCCCACAGGTCTCGCGT
Source organism: Pseudomonas sp. FG98 (assembly GCF_057808595.1). Classification (NCBI taxonomy): domain Bacteria; kingdom Pseudomonadati; phylum Pseudomonadota; class Gammaproteobacteria; order Pseudomonadales; family Pseudomonadaceae; genus Pseudomonas; species Pseudomonas sp. FG98. The sequence goes on from NZ_JBMDIJ010000071.1 coordinate 12,688, forward strand.
ACACCACAAAACCTGTGGGAGCCGGCGTTGCCGGCGATGAGGCCCTCAAGAACAACACAACACTCAGTGCGAAGCCTTGTGATCCAAAGCCGCATAGAAATTGGCACTCTGGCGCAGGTATTCAGTGGTGTAGCTTGGCGTCGCCGCCTTGCGCTGGCTGATCTCGACATGGGCATTGGCAGCCTGCACCACGGAAGCGGAAATGGCGGATGCGGCGATCACGGGAAAGAGATTGAAGTTCATCGGTCTGGCCTCGAAGTCGTTGAGTTGAGAAGCCGTCTGGCTTGGGTCAAAACTACGCCGCCAGTGCCGCCGAAAAAAATTCATTGCAGCACTAACGATTATCGAGACCATCGATAGTCAATCGATGAACTTCAGGTCCGATGGCGCTGGCTGGGCAAACTTCTGCACCACCTCGCCCAGCAATCCGGTTGCCGGATCGCGGCGGATCACCACGATTTCAGCGCTTTTCTGGTTGGCTACCAACACGAAGTCCTGGTCAGGATCGAGGGCGAACTCTCGTGGGTGATCACCTTCCACTGCGCGCCGTTGCAGGAAGGTCAGCCCGCCATCGACCGGGTCGATGGCAAATACCACCAACTCGTTGACCGTGCCGCGGTTGCTGGCATAGAGAAACCGCCCGTCTTTCGACGTATGCAACGCCGCGCCCGCCTTCGCCGCCGGGTCGGCGATATCGGTCAGCGGCACGCTGCCACTCAGGGTGAGATGACCGTCGCGGTGATCGAACACTGCCACGGCGGCACTCATTTCCAAAGTCAGCCAGGCATGCCGGCCATCGGCGCTGAACAGCAGGTGCCGCGGGCCGCTGCCGGGCGGCAAGGCGACTTCGTCGATGCGGGTCAGTGGCTCGGAGCGGTCCGGCTCATAGCGATAAACGAAAACCTTGTCCGCCCCCAGGTCACTGGCGAAAACAAAGCGGCCATCCGGAGAGGACACCACCGAGTGCACATGAGCCGTGGCCTGGCGTTCGAGGTCGACCTGGCTCGGCGCATGCCGCAGTTGCTGCACCGGCCTGCCGAGGCTGCCATCGACCTGTACCGGCAAGACCGCCAGGCTACCGCCCTCGGCGTTGGAGCCGCCGTAGTTGGCGACGAACAGGAAGCGCCCGTCATGGCTGAGGCTGCTGTGGGTCGGCTCGGCACCTTCGCTGGTGACCTGGTTCACCGGTGTCAACGCATGGTAGGGATCCAGGCTGAATGCCGAGACCTGCCCTAGCGCCAGTTCGTTGACCGCGAACAGCCGACGGCCATCGGCAGACAGGGTCAGCCAGGAAGGGTTGCTGGTCTCGACGACCTGCAACGGCGACGCGTCGATCCGCCCCTCGCTGAACCGGTAGCGGTAGATACCCTGGCTGGCGCCATCGGTGTAGCTGCCCACCAGCAGCTCATGGCCATGCGCGGTCATGCTCATGCCGCTAGCGATCAGCAGGCTCGCCAGCACCCTCTTCATCTTCGTAGTCATCGTCCTCCGGGGCGCGCAGGGCGCCCATGCACACCAGGCGGTGCGCACCGTTGTCGCTGTCGATCAGCCAATCCCCGCCTTCGGCGCGGGCGGCCTCGACCTGGGCGGCACTGAACACCCAGCGCTTGAGCGCGCGGCCGTCCATGCATTCGGCGCGCAGGCCGTTGTCGTCATGCACGAAGTCGAAGCAGTGCAGGCCGTCGATCAACAGCATGTCGCAGGATTGCAGGGCGTGGGCAAGGGTGGTCATCGGGGAACTGCCATGGTCGGGGGAAAGGCGCCAATGATAGCCCAAATGCAGCGCGGGCCAGACGTTGAGACGCCTGGCCCGCGCGAGGGTTCCCCGGGGATCAGTGGGCGAAGATCGAGTTGCCCTTCTGCCCGGCGAGTTTCTCCGGTTTGATCAGGAAGCGCGCCAGTGCCGGCAGCAGCCACAGGGCACCGAACATGTTCCACAGCAGCATGAAGGTCAGCATCAGGCCCATGTCGGCCTGGAACTTGATGGCCGAGAAGATCCAGGTGCACACGCCGATGGCCAGGCACAGGCCGGTGAACAGCACGGCTTTACCGGTGGAGCGCAGGGTCTGGTAGTAGGCCTCCTGCAGCGGCAGGCCGGCACGCAGGAAGCTTTCCAGGCGGCTGTAGATGTAGATGCCGTAGTCCACGCCGATACCCACGCCCAGCGCCACCACCGGCAGCGTGGCGACCTTGACGCCGATGCCCATGAAGGCCATCAGTGCGTTGCCCAGCACCGAGGTCAGTACCAGCGGCAGGACGATGCACAGGGTCGCGGCGAAGGAACGGAAGGTGATCATGCACATCACCGCCACGCAGATGTACACCAGGATCAGGATGGTCAGCTCGGCCGACTTGATCACGTCATTGGTGGCCGCCTCGATCCCGGCGTTGCCGGCGGCGAGGAGGAACTCCAGGCCTTCGCGGTTGTGGCTGTCGGCAAAGGTCTTGACCGCCTTGACCACGCCATCGAGGGTCTCGGCCTTGTGGTCGTTGAGGAACACCAGCACCGGCGCCAGCGAGCAATCACCGTTGTACAGGCCGTCGGCACGGGACACCGAGCTGTTCAGCACCTCAGGGTTGCGCGACAGGCTTTCCCATTTCAGGTTGCCCTCGTTCATGCCCTTGATCATCTGCTTGGACACGGTCACCAGGGAGATCGCCGACTGCACGCCGGGGGTGTTCTCCATGGTCCACATCAGCTCGTCGATCGGCGCCATGGTGCCGTAGGCCGAGCAGCCCTCGGTCGGGGTCTTGACCATCACCACCAGCACATCGGAACTGGTCGAATAGTTGTCGATGATGAAGGCGTTGTCGTTGTTGTAGCGCGAGTCCGGACGCAGCTCCGGCGCGCCCTGGTCGAGGTCGCCGATCTTCAGGTTCTGGCTGTACCAGAGGCCGCCGCCGAAGGCCAGCAAGGCCAGGGCCACCGACACCGGCGCTACCTTGGGGCTGGCGAAGTTCGACAGCAGGCGCCAGAACGGATGTTCGCGGGTCGCGTCCTTCTTGCTGCGTTCGACGGCCTTCTTGCTGATGCCGACATAGGAAATCGCCACCGGCAGCAGGATCAGGTTGGTGAAGACGATCACTGCGACACCGATGGAGGCGCCGATGGCCAGCTCGCGGATCACCCCGATATCGATGATCAGCAGGGTGATGAAGCCCACGGCGTCGGCGAGGATGGCGATCATCCCCGGCAGGAACAGTTGGCGGAAGGTCCGTCGCGCGGCGGTCAGGGCGTTGTCGGCGCCGCTGGATTGCAGGGCGATACCGTTGATCTTCTGCACCCCGTGGGAAATGCCGATGGCGAAGATCAGGAACGGCACCAGCATCGAATAGGGGTCGATACCGAAGCCCACCACATGCATCAGGCCGAGCTGCCAGACCACCGCCACCAGGGTGGTGATCAGTACCGCGACGGTACTGCGGATGCACCAGGTGAACCAGTACAGCAGGATCCAGGTGATGACGAAGGCGATACCGAAGAAGCCCACCACCATCATCAGGCCGTCGATCAGGTCGCCGACCTTCTTGGCGAAGCCGACGATATGGATCTTCACGTTAGGGTTCTGCGCCTGGTACTTGTCGCGGATCTTCTCTTCCAGCTGGTGGGAGAACTGCTGGTAGTCGAGCTTGATCTGCTTGCCCGGGTCCTGCGGGTCCGGGTAGGACTCCTGCAGCGGCACGTCGACGATGCTGGACTTGAAGTTGTTCGCCACCAGGCGGCCGATCTGCCCGGACTTGAGCACGTTGTCACGCAGGGTATCGAGGCTTTGCGGCGAGCCGTCGTAGGTGTTGGGGATCACCTCGCCGCCGGAGAAGCCTTCTTCGGTCACCTCGGTCCAGCGCACCGCCGGGCTCCACAGCGACTTCAGCGCCGAGCGGTCGACGCCGGGAATGTAGAACACCTCGTCATGGATCTGCCGCAGCGTTTCCATGTAGTCCTTGTCGAAGATGTCGCCGTTGGTCGCCTCCACCGAGATGCGCACGGTGTTGCCGAGGTTGGCCAGGTCATTGCGGTGCTCGAGCATGTTCTGGATGAACGGGTGCTCCAGCGGAATCATCTTTTCGAAGCTGGTGGACGGGCGGATCAGGGTGGCCTGCCAGAACAGGAAGATGCTCACCAGCAGACAGATGGCGATCACCGCCGGGCGGTTGTTGAAGATCAGGCGCTCGAGGGTGGTCGGTTTGTCCTGATGGTGTTGCTGGTTCATGTTGAACGGCTCCCGAACGGTCATGGTTGCGCCCTCTCGGCTCCGGTGGCGGTGGCGAAGTGCGCGCCGCCCTGCCCCACCAGGATCAGATTGCCGTCGGACAGGCCGCTGGCTCCAGCCAGGGCCAGGCGGTCGGTACGGTTGAAGACGCTGAAGCTCTGGCCATCGTCGCTGCTGCGCAGGACGGTGCCGCCATTGCCGACCAGTACCAGACTGCCATCATCGAGAAGCGTAGCGCTTGCCAGGCCGAATTGAAGCGGACCGCGGGCGGCCTGGAGGCTGATGGGCTGCCAGGTAGTGCCGAAGTCGGTGGAGCGGAACAGGTTGGCGCGCAAACCGTAGGCCAGGACCGTATTGGCCTGGGCCGTGCCGATCACGCCGAAGAACGAGCCTTCATAGGGGCTTTCGAGTTTTTCCCAGGTCTGGCCGTCGTCGCTGGAGCGGTACATCGAGCCTTGCTCGCCGACGATCATCAGGCCGGCGTCCTTGACCCGGGCGATGCCGTTCAGGTGCAGGCCATCGGGGTTGTCGAGGCGGTCGCCGACGTCCTGCCAGTGCTGGCCGCCGTCGCTGGTTTCGAGCATGGCACCGTAGGCGCCGATGGCGATGCCGTGCTCGGTGTTCTCGAACCAGACGTCGAGCAGCGGCGCTTCGCGGGACAGGTCTTCGAACTGCTTGCTCCAGGTCGCGCCACCGTCGCTGCTGGCGAGGATCTGCGCGTCATGGCCGACGGCCCAGCCATGCTTGTCGTCGACGAAGGTGACGGCGGTCAGCAACTGGCGGGTCGGCACTTTGGCCTGGGTCCAGGTCTTGCCCTGGTCATCGGAATAGAGGATATGGCCACGTTCGCCGACCATCACCAGGCGCGCGCCGGCTTTGGTCACGTCGAGCAGCAGGCCCTTGTCGGACTTGGCGGAAAGCGTCGACCAGACGTCCGCCTCCTGGGCGTTTGCGGCTTCGACGCTGTCGGCCCAGAAACCCATGGTCAACAGTGCGGCCATGCTCGCCGCCAGTGCCCATGGCCTCGTGCGCAATATGCTGTGCTGCCGCGCTATAAGAGGCTCGGTCATCGATCTGTCCCCCGGTTCTTGTTATGTGGGTGAATCCAGATGCAGGTACTGCGAAAAGCGTGTTCCAGAGCCCTGCAATAGCTGATGGCCATCCTAATGGGGATTGCGAAGGGCTGACAACGAACGGGACGTTATCTTTTGTTATCGGCAAGAAGCAGGCGGGAATTTGATGGTGTAGCTAATGGCCTCATCGCCGGCAACGCCGGCTCCCACAGGAATTGAGTACAACGCGAATCCTGTGGGAGCCGGCGTTGCCGGCGATGAGGCCCCGGAGGCTGGCCGATCAGGCGAGGCTCTTGCTCACCACCTCGAACACATCGCTGGACAACTGCCCGGAATCACGGATCCGCTGCAGTTCGCCCTTCATCAGCGCCTGACGCTTGTCGTCATACTTGCGCCAGCGGGTCAGCGGCGCCAGTTGCCGCGAGGCGATCTGCGGGTTGAGGGCGTTGAGCTCGATGACGATATCGGCCAGGAAGCGATAGCCCGAACCATCCGCCGCATGGAAGTTGACCAGGTTCTGCCCGGCGAAGGCACCGATCAGGGCACGCACCTTGTTCGGGTTCTTCATCGTGAACGCCGGGTGCTCCATCAGCTTGCGCACCCGCGCCAGACCACCCGGCAGGGTGCTCGCGGCCTGGACGCTGAACCATTGGTCCATGACCAGCGGGTTGTCCTTGAAGTGCTCGGCGAACGCTTCCAGCGCCTTGGCCCGCTCGGCTTCGAACGGCGAGTTGACCAGGACCGCCAGGGCGGTGAGGCGCTCGGTCATGTTGTCGCAGGCGTCGAACTGCTCCAGGGTCGCTTCCAGCACCTGAGGTTTGCCGCTGAGCATCAGGTACGACAGCACGATGTTCTGCAGGCCACGGCGGGCGAAGTGCTCGGCTTCGGCGACGTAGGCGGTATTGCGCGAGACCTCGCGGTTGGCCTGGTAGCGCGCCAGCAAGCCATCGAACAGTTGATCCGCCAGTTGCTTGCGGGCGAACTCGCGGGCGGTGTGGATGGCATCGACATCGGCCACTTCACTGATTTCGGTGAGGTAGGCTTCGCTCGGCAGCGAGAGCATCTCGGCGACCATGGCCTGGTCCAGCGCGTCATTGCCCAGCACGCTGCCCAGGGCAGTGACCAGACGCTGGTCCAGTACCAGCTTCTCGCCCTTCTGCTGCTGGCCGATCAGCTCCTGCAACACCTGCACCGACAGCTGCTGGCCGGCTTCCCAGCGGTTGAAGCCGTCGCTGTCGTGCTGCATCAGGAACATCAGCTGGTCGCGGTCGTAGGGGAAGGACAGCTTGACCGGCGCGCTGAAGCCACGCAGCAGCGACGGCAGCGGCTTGGCGGCGATGCCGACGAAGGTGAAGGTCTGCTCCGCCTCGGTCACCGACAGCACGCGGCTGGTACCGACAGCCGCGGCCTCGCCTTGCAGGCGCAGCGGCAGGTCGTTGCCCTGGGCGTCGAGCAGGCCCAGTTCCACCGGGATCACGAACGGCTTCTTCTCGACCTTGTCCGGGGTTTCCGGGCAGCTCTGGCGGAAGGTCAGGCTGTAGGTCTGCGCAGCAGCGTCATATGCCTCACTGACCGCCAGGCGCGGCGTGCCGGCCTGGCTGTACCAGCGCTTGAACTGGGTCAGGTCGACGCCATTGGCATCTTCCATGGCCTTGATGAAGTCGTCGCAGGTCACCGCCTGGCCGTCGTGACGCTCGAAATACAGGTCGCTGCCCTTGCGGAAGCCCTCGGCTCCGAGCAGGGTGCGGACCATGCGCACCACTTCCGAACCCTTCTCGTAGACGGTCAGGGTGTAGAAGTTGGAGATCTCGATAAAGCTGTCCGGACGCACCGCGTGGGCCATGGGACCTGCGTCCTCGGCGAACTGGTGGGTGCGCAGGTAGGCAACGTCCTCGATGCGCTTGACCGTACGCGAGTTCACGTCGGCGCTGAATTCGGCGTCGCGGAACACGGTGAAGCCTTCCTTCAGCGACAGCTGGAACCAGTCGCGGCAGGTCACGCGGTTGCCCGACCAGTTGTGGAAGTACTCGTGGGCGACCACCGCCTCGACCCGCTGGTGCGCGGCGTCGGTGGCGGTTTCGGCGCGGGCCAGCACGCAACTGGAGTTGAAGATGTTCAGGCCCTTGTTTTCCATGGCGCCCATGTTGAAGTCGTTGACCGCGACGATCATGAAGATGTCCAGGTCGTACTCGCGGCCATAGACCTCTTCATCCCAGCGCATGGACTTCTTCAGGCTGGTCATGGCGTGCTGGCACTTGTCGATGTTTTCCGGCTCGACATAGATGCGCAGGGTCACGTCACGCCCGGACTGGCGGGTGAAGGTGTCTTCGACGCACCACAGGTCGCCGGCCACCAGGGCGAACAGGTAGGCGGGTTTCTTGAACGGGTCTTCCCAGGTCGCCCAGTGCCGGCCGTCTTCCTGCGGGCCGCTGCCCACCGGGTTGCCGTTGGAGAGCAGCACCGGGTAGCGGTGCTGTTCGGCGATCACCGTGGTGGTGAAGGCGCTCATCACGTCCGGGCGGTCGAGGTAGTAGGTGATCTTGCGGAAACCCTCGGCCTCGCACTGGGTGCAGAACATGCCGCTGGACTTGTACAGGCCTTCCAGCGCGGTGTTGCTTTCCGGGTGGATGCGCACGCTGGTGTCGAGGGTGAACTGCTCGCTCTTCGGCTGCACGGTCAGGTGGCTGTCGTCGAGCTGGTAGTCGCCGGCGGCCAGGGCCTGGTCGTCGAGGGCGACGCTGAGCAGTTCCAGCTGCTGGCCGTCCAGCACCAGCGGCGGCAGGCCGGCGCCACGGGCCGGGTTGCGGCGCATGACCAGTTGCGCGTGGACCAGGGTGTGGTCCTCGAACAGCTCGAAGGTCAGGTGGGTTTCGTCGATCAGGTACTCGGGCGCCTGATAGTCCTTGAGGTAGATCACTTGCGGCTGTTCGGTACGCATGTGGCGGTCCTTTTACTAATCACAGCATTGCTAATTCACGGCGTTACTGATGCACGGCCAACTGGTAGGCCGTGTACTTGCGAATGTTGATCACGCCGGTATCGAAGATCAGGTACTGGCCCTTGATCCCCAGCAGCGTGCCTTCGGCCACCGGGTTCTTGTCCAGGTTGAAGCTGACGATCTTGCTCGGGTAGGCCTCGACCGGATAGCGGATTTCCAGGGGCTGGCCATCGGTCAGCGGCTGGATCGCCTGCAGGCCGAAGCGCTCCTGGAGGATGTTGATGCCCTCGGCGCAGCTGCCGAACAACTGGTCGCGCACGGCCACCAGGTCCACCGCCTCGGCGTCGCCCTTGAGCAGCGCGCGCCAGTTGGTGCGGTCGGCCACCTGGCTGCGCAGCAGGTCTTCGACCAGGCCGGATTGCTGGCGGGTGGCAACCCGCAGGATCGGCAGGGCCTGGCTGGCGCCCTGGTCGAGCCAGCGGGTCGGCAGCTGGCTGGCACGGGTGATGCCGACCTTGACCCCCGACGAGTTGGCCAGGTAGACCACGTGGTCGGTCATGCAGAACTGCTCGCCCCAGGACGGCTCGCGGCAGGTGCCGGCGTCGTAGTGACACTTCTCCGGGCTCATGATGCACACGTCGCACTGGGCCAGTTTGGTCATGCACGGGTAGCAGTAGCCCTGGCTGAAGCTGGTCTTGGTGCGCTTGCCGCAATGGCTGCAATGGATGGCGCCCAGGTATTCGAGACGCACGGTCTGGCCGATCATCGGGTTGACCGGCACTTCGACCTCATCCAGGCGGAAAGCGTATTGCACGACCGGCGTCTCGAGACGCGCGGCCATCTTGCGAATGGAACCACGGCCGACTTCGATCAATGGATCGCATCCGACTTGAACAGGATGTTCGGCACGGTCTTGGACTGCGAAGCGCATTCCTGCGGGCCCATGTAGCCGGTGCGCTGGTCTTCCGGGAGGTTCTGCATCTCCCAGGCGATCACTGCCTGCAGGGACAGTTCGCGCTGCTCGCTGGTGAGCTTGCGGCCGTCGGCCCATTTACCGATTTCCACGGCCAGCTTGAGGCTCTCGTAGATTTCCGGGGTGATGTTTTCGATCATTTGCGCAAAAGTGGACATAGCGTCTCCCAAATCAAGCCGTCAGTTTACGCCGGGCCAGCGCCCCGCCCAAGAGCCCGCTCAGGCATCCGACCAACAGACCGCCGACATGGGCGGCGTTGGCGATCTGGCCGAAGCCGAGCAGGCTGACCACACCGGACAGGCACAGCAGCAGCCAGACCAGCATCATCACCAGCACGCCGCGCGGCATGCGATAGACCGGCGCCGGCGCCAGCCATTGATACAGCCAGATATGCCCGAGCAAGGCGTACAGCACGCCGGACAACCCGCCAAACAGGCCCGGGCCGCCAAACAGGTACTGCGCAGCGTTGGACACCAGGCCGAACACCAGGCTCAGGCCGAGCATCATCCAGACGCCCTGGCGCGCTTCGATGCGCCGCCCCAGCTCCCAGAACCACATGCCGTTCATGGCCAGGTGGAGGATGCCGAAGTGAATCAGCATCGGGCTGAACAGGCGCCACCACTGGCCGGCCTGCAAGCTGGCCTCCAGCGGCATGAAGTAGATGTAATCGCCCTGCACGCGGAAATCGACGAAGGTCAGCCAGCGCAGGGTGGAAAGGTTGTCGCCCAGGCCAGTCAGGCCGGCGACGATCAGGCACAGCAGCAATACCCCGGCAGTGGCCTTGCTGGTGCGCATCTGCTCGGCGAAACCGGGGCGGGCCGCTTGCGCCGGGGGCGGGGTATCCAGCAGCGGCTGCACTTCGCCGTGGGGATCGCCGTCGGGATAGCGCTGGTACAACTCGCTGACCTGTCCCGCCAGGGTCTCGGCGACCCAAAGCACCTGCTCGCCGGCTTCCTCGGTGACCCGATGCGGCACCTGCAGGCGCCGCAACAACTGGACGAAGCCACTCAGGTCGGCATCCAGCGGCTGGCGCAGGATCGGCACCACATTCATTGACTGGCCTCCGGCCGTTCCACGTCGACCCAGACGAACTTGCGCGGGTCGATCCGGGTTTCGTCATCAAGCCGGTACGCCACCAGCTTGCCGTACAACACGGCACTGTAGTCCAGGCAGGCGAGGTTGGCGCGGATCGGCGTCGGTTTGCCGCTGCGCCAGTAATGCCCGACGAACAGCAGCGGCTCGTCCTCGGCATAGCGCAGCAGGGCGTTTTTCTGGGTACGGGACAAAGGCGCGCTGGCCACCGCCTCCGGTAGCGCGTCGGGCTGGAACACGATATCGCCGTAGGTCTGCGGGTCCTCCTCCCAGAACTTGGTGCGGAAGAAGGCCCGGGTCAGGCCGTCGCCGCCGGTCAGGGTCAGGCCGTCCGGCAGGCGCATGTCGGTGCCGCGCAGCAGGCGGTTGCAGGCCAGGTGGGCGAAGCTGTCGGGCTCGGCCGAAGCCTGCACGAAGGCCGGGTCGATACGCCCGTCCGGATAATGCTGGCGCAGCGTGGCGATCACCTGGGCATCCCAGCAGGCATGCACCAGGCGGAAGCGCCCGGCATCGACGAACAGCGGCAACTGGTAGAACCAGCCGAGGAAGTCATGCCAGTCGCCGGGATGCTGCTCGAACTGGGTCAGGGTCTCGTCGATCAGCCGCGCATGGCGTGGCGTGTGCTCGCGGACGAAGGCCTTGCCGCTGCCGGGCGCGGCCGGGGTGGTCCAGCCGAGGGCGTTGTACTCGTGGTTGCCCATGATGCAGTGCGCCTGGCCGGCTTCCACCATGTCATGGACGATATGCAGGGCCTCGCGAATGCGCGGGCCGCGGTCGATGATGTCGCCAAGGAACAGCGCCTGACGCTGGGCGTGCCGCCACACCCCGCCCTGGCGCTTGTAGCCGAGGGCGTCGAGCAGGCGTTCGAGGGTCAGGGCACATCCGTGTACATCGCCGATCAGGTCGAAACTGCGCGCGGGATCGAGCATCAGTCGCCTCCACCACCCAGGCGGCTGCCCCAGCCGAGCTTGGTCCGGCAGACCTCGTAGTAGTTGTGGTCCAGCGGATGGATCAGGCGCAGCTTCTGCGGCTTCTTGTTCACCGTGATGGTGTCGCCGGGGGCGCAGGTGAAGTGGTTCTGGCCGTCACAGGAGACCTGCGGGTAGATGGTCATGTCCTGGGACACGACGATCTTCAGTTCGCTGTTGCCGTCGACCACGATCGGCCGTCCGGACAGGGTATGCGGGTACATCGGCACGATGACGATGGCATCCAGCTTGGGGTGCATGATCGGCCCGCCGGCGGACAGGGCATAGGCGGTGGAGCCGGTCGGGGTGGCGACGATCAGGCCGTCGGCCTTCTGGCTGCAGACGAACTGGCCGTCGATGTAGATCTCGAATTCGATCATCCGGGTCGACTTGCCCGGGTGCAGGACCACGTCGTTGAGGGCATCGCCCTGGCCGATGGCCTCGCCGTGGCGGCGCACTTCGGCCTGGAGCAGGAAGCGGTTTTCCACCAGGTAATGGCCGTCGAGCACTTCGGCGACCTTCACTTCCAGTTCGTCGGGGCGGATATCGGTGAGGAAGCCCAGGCTGCCGCGGTTGATCCCCAGTACCGGGATGTTGTGCCGGGCCAGGGCGCGGGCGGCGCCGAGCAGGCTGCCGTCACCGCCAACCACGATGACCAGGTCGCAGACTTCGCCCAGCAGCTTGCGCGAGGAGGTCTGCAGGCCATGGCCAGGCAGGACTTCGGCGATGGTGTCTTCGAGGATGACGTGAAGATGCCGTTCCAGCAGGAATTTTTTCAGTCGGCGGATGGTATCGAGTACCTGGGAGCTGCCGAGGCGGCCGATGATACCGATATTGCGAAATTGCTCCATGGGGTTCCTGCTTGGGCTAACGAGGTTCAAAAGGCGCACGGTCAAAGGCCCGATTATGGGCCAGTGCCCCGGCCTGCGGCAAACGGCGCCCTATAAACAAGGCTATGCTCGCTGGATGAACCCCTTCGCCGACCTTCACGCCCTGCCCCGCCATCTGCGCCAGCCCGCGGTCCGCGACCTGGCCTGGGCGCTGCTGTCGCCGCCGTTGCTGGCACAGGCGCCGTGGCCACAGCGGCATCCGTTGAGCGGCAGCGGCTGGGTGGACGATCCGGATGCCCTGCGCGACTGGTTGCTGAAGCTGGAGCATGACCCGGCCCTGTTGCTCGATTGGCTGTCGCGCTCGGCCAGCCGGCGTCTCGGCATCTATTACGAGCGGCTCTGGCAGTTCGCCCTGCAACAGGCCCCCGGCGTCGAACTGCTGGCGGCCAACCTGCCGATCCGCCAGGGCGGGCACACCCTCGGCGAGCTGGACGTGCTCCTGCGCGACCGCGAGGGCGTGCATCACCTGGAGCTGGCGATCAAGTTCTATCTCGGCCCGGAACACGGCGACGGCGTCGACCCGGCGCACTGGCTCGGACCCGGTTGCCACGACCGCCTGGGCCACAAGCTGGCCCACCTGGCCGAACACCAATTGCCCATCTCGGCCCGCCCGGAAAGCCGCGAGGCCCTGGCCGGACTGAGGCTCGACCGGGTCCAGGCGCGACTCTGGCTCGGCGGCTATCTGTTCTACCCCTGGCACGTCCACGCCGACGCCCCCCAGGGCGCACACCCCGGCCACCTGCGCGGACGCTGGCTGCACCAGCGCGACTGGCCCGCCTTCCACGCCGCCCATGGCGACGGTCGTTGGCAATTGCTGCCGCGCCAGGCCTGGCTCGGACCGGCGCGGGTTGCCAGCAGTGCTGTGTGGACACCAACGCAGTTGCAGGACTGGCTGGCCGCTCTCGATCCGCAGGCCCAGGCGCAACTGATGGTGCGCCTGGAGCCGGGCGCGGATGGCGACTGGCAGGAAGCGCAGCGCGCCTTCCTGGTTGCCGACAGCTGGCCGCACCTGGCGGAAAATCTGCCCGCCAACTTGACCCATCCGCCTCGACATTAATCTTGCTGGTCTGTGTTGATCTTGCGGACCTCATCGCTGGCAAAGCCAGCTCCCACAGGGCCCGCGTCGAGCACAGAGACTGTGGCTGGCCCAGAACCTTGTGGGAGTTGGCTTGCCGACGATAAGGCCATCCGCCTCGACATCGATCTTGCTGGACTGTGTTGTTCTTGCGGGCCTCATCGCTGGCAAGGCCAGTTCCCACAGGGTCAGCGTCGAGCACAGATGCTCCGGCTGGCCCAGAACCCTGTGGGAGTCGGCGTTGCCGACGATGAGGCCATCAGCCTCGACATCGATCTTGCTGGTCTGTGTTGTTCTTGCGGGCCTCATCGCTGGCAAGACCAGTTCCCACAGGGTCAGCGTCGAGCACAGATGCTCCGGCTGGCCCAGAACATTGTGGGAGTCGGCATTGCCGACGATGAGGCCAGCAGTCACAACATCAATCACCAAGCTTTACCCGGGCTTTTTTCCGCAATCCCTCCTCCGTAACAGCACTCGGCTATCTACCCTGTAGAGACAGCGCCAGCAAGAGCGCCCAATCCGTGACCTGACGAGGAAGTACCCGATGAGCCTGACCAATACCCGGGAGCGCTACGGCAGCCTGTCCGTGACCTTGCACTGGCTGATGCTGGTGTTGCTGGCGGCGGTGTACGCCTGCATGGAGTTTCGCGGCATCTTTCCCAAGGACAGCCCGGAGCGGGAGCTGATGAAGACCCTGCACTTCATGCTCGGCCTGAGCGTGTTCCTGCTGGTCTGGCTACGCCTGTTCCTCAAGCTGACCCGACCGACCCCGCGCATCGTCCCTGCTCCACCGGGCTGGCAGATCGGCCTCTCGCACCTGGTGCATTGGGCCCTGTATGCCCTGATGATCGGCCTGCCGCTGGCCGGCTGGGTGATCCTCAGCGCCGCCGACAAACCGATCCCCTTCTACGGCTTCGAACTGCCGGCGCTGGTGCAGCCGGACAAGGAACTGGCGCGAACGGTCAAGGGCTGGCACGAATGGTTCGCCAGCCTCGGCTACTGGCTGATCGGCCTGCATGCCGTGGCCGGGCTGTACCACCACTATGTGCGCAAGGACAACACCCTGCTGCGGATGCTGCCGGGCAAGGATTAAAGGCCGGAAAAGCCGCGGCGGCCCTGGAGGCCGCCGGTATGCACGAAGATCAGCCGGGTGCCTCGGGCGAAGCACCCGGCGTTTTCTTTCAGGGCCATCAGCGCCTTGCCGGTGTACAGCGGCTCCAGCGGCACGCCGGATTCCCGTTCGCAGTGCTCGATGAAGGTCAGCAGTTCCGCGTCCACCTTGGCAAAGCCGCCGCGACAGGCGTCGTGCAGGTGATAGCCGGTCAAGGCCGATAGATTCTCTTCCACGCCATACCCCCTGGGTACCGCCAGCGCGCCATGCACCGGATGGGCACCCGCACCCGCACCCGCTTCCGCCTGCACCAACCCGGCCACGGTAGTGCCGGTTCCTGCGGCCAGCCACCAGGCGTCGTAATGGCCCCAACTGATAGTGGAAAGTTGCGCCCGGGCCTGCTCGACAATCAGCCCGCAGCCCTTGGCCCCCTCCGCGCCACCACCACCCTCGGGCACGCAGTGCCAGCCGGGGTAGCGTTGCTGCCACGGCGTCCAGAAACCGGGCTGGTTGCGCGCGCGGTAACCGCCATAGCCGAGCCAGTGCAACTGCATGCCGAAGGCTTCGAGATCGCGGGTGGTCGGGGTGTCCTGCGGCTCGCCGCGCAGCAGGCCGGCGGTGGCAAAACCGAAACGCTGGCCGGCAGCGGCCAGGGCGTGGAGGTGATTGGAGTGATTGCCGCCGAGGCTGATGATGCCCGGCGCCTGGTTGCGCTGGGCGATGCGCAGGTGTTCGAGAAGCTTGAACCACTTGTTGCCACTGACCAGCGGGTCGATCAGGTCGAGACGCAGGATCGCGGCGTCGATACCGGACTCGTGGAGCCAGGACAGGGACAGGCGTTGCAGGGGGGCTTGGGGGAGATTGAGCATGCTGCCGATTCTACAGACACCAACGACCTCTAAGGTCAATCCATGCTGAAAGTTAAGGAATTTCAGTGGGTTGCTTAGGAATTTTCCTATATCTCAGGCCGCTGTTCGCCATGCAGGCTTTCCCCGGAATCGTTTCCAGGGAAATCCCCAGGGTCAGCGGCCAGTCAACAGATGGCCCTGCACCTTGGTGAGCCTTTATCCAAATGCGCTCCGACGCTGAATCCGGTGGTCGGAATATCGTTGCAGGGACTCTCGCATGACTTTCAACATCAACTTCAAGCCCGAGCTCAACCTCGAGGCGGCCACCGAGCAACTCGACCCGGTCCCTCTCGAACGCTGCATGACCTGCCAGCGCTGGGGCCTGCCTATCCTGCCGCTGCGCGCTGCCTATGCTCCGGAGCCCTGGCAAACCCAGGCGCTGCCGGTGTCCCGTGACTCCGAGGTCACGGCCGTACGCATGGTGCCCGACCAGCCGCGCATCCTGCGCCGCGGCTTCCTCTATGTCCTGCTCGACCGCAAGTACTGGCAGGCCTACCAGATCACCCCCGAAGGCGCCTTGCGTCAGTTCCCGGCGCTCCAGATCCCGCGTGAGGAACCGGTGCCCTTGAGCAAGCTCTGCGTCCAGCAGGACCATGACATTCCCGCCGCTTTCCTCAATATCAACACCCACAGGTACTCCACTGCCTGGCTGGCCATTGCCAACGACCCCTGGCCCAAAGAGGTGCTGCGTGCCTACAAGCAGGGCGGCGTGGTCGACGGCATGAACCTCGACGAACGCTTCTACAAGCTCGACCTCAAGGTCGCCCGCGAAGACCCGGCCAGCGTCGGCATCGCCATGACCGAAAACGACCTGCAGTTGCAGCAGGTGCTTGAATATTCTTATTCCATGGCTGGCGATTTCCGCAGCGTGCACGGCTTCTACCCACGCAATGACCGGCTGCGTGCCATGGCCGGGCATGTGCGTGCCGTGACCAAGGAATACCAGTTGCCCAAGGGCGTGCTGGCCCTGGTCCTGCCCGATCCCCTCGGCATGGTCCAGGAGTTGAATGCCCAGCGGGTGCTGCGCTATCAGGCCATGCAGGAATGGATTGCCGAACCGGAACGGTGTTTCAAGCACTTCACCTCCCAGACGTTGCTTGGTGTTCGTCAGTTCCAGGTCAGTACAGCGCGTGCCCGTGCGATCGAGGAGGCCAAGACAGCAGTCAAGAATCGGGAGAACTACAACGCCATCGCGGAGAAGTCCCAGGGGTACCCTACCTACATGACTCCCATGCCGGCCCTCGATCTGGAGCAGGAGAAGGAGCGCCGGGGCACCGAGGCAATCACCGATGCCCGTGAACGGCTCGACGAGCGCTACAACGAAGAAGCCCGTAAAAAGTTCCAGGATCACTACGACAAGACCCTCGCGACCTGGCAGAAGACTGTCGACGACGTCGCCGAGCTCTATGCCGATCATCACGATGGCGCGGCGTTCCGGCTGGCGGCAGTCCACGACTACGACTGCCAGGTCGCTGAATCGCATGATGGCTTTGTCTGCATGTTGGCGAAGTGTCATGCCGGAGGCGTCACCGAGTCCCGCACCGCCAAGGAGTTCGGTGCAACGCGCAGCCTCTGGCTGGAGCAACTGGAAGATCAGGACAGCCTGTTCCACAAGGCCATGCGGGACCGCGACAAAACGGGGCCTGAACAATTCGCCCACGACCTGGCCGGCGACGAGCAGACCCGGGTCTTCCACGGTGGCAAGACCCTGATCGGCGGCATGAAAGCCGACGAGTTCGTGGGCAACGAGGTGAAAAAGGCTGTCGGCCAGTTGCTCGGCGCTGCCGCCACCGCCAGTAATGCCCTCGGAGAACATCTTTCGGAAAAGAGCAGAACCCTGCTGTTGGAACTGCACCGGAAGATCTGGCTGCGCTACTACGGCGTCCAGACCACCCGGATCACCATATCCCTCAAGCTGGGCGAGTACCTCACGCTGCTCAACAAAGTGCTCTACGAGGGTGTCGAGCGGTATGCCACCAAGGTCGACCAGCAATTCCGCAAGCCGGCCGAGCGCAAGGTACGGACCATGCTGCTGAACAACTACTTTGCCCCGGCACTGGCCAGCAGCCACGCCAAGCTGATCGATGTCGTCGTATGGACGACGGAAAGCGTCGAAAGCCTCAAAGCTCGCCTGGGCAAACTGGGAAGCGGTCTCGGCGATGGCCTCGGCGATGCCCTGCGCAGCGTCAGCATCGACAGCCCTGCCCTCAAGGCCGGCATGAAGGACCTGGCGCACCACCTCAGCCTCAGTGCCGAGGACGCCCGCCTGCTGGCCGACGACTCGATGCGCCGCATGCGCAATCCCATGAGTTTCAACGCCACCGGTGTGCTCAATCTGGGGATGTCCGTGGGCAGCCTGTACTTCCAGCACGATGCGCTGCGCAGAAGCCACAAAAACATGCTTACGGCGGTTGGCGACGAGCATGACGAAGCGGTGATGGCGGTGGTGTCGGCTTCGGTCGGGGTGATGGGGGCGGGGGTCGAGATCGTTGGTGGGGTTATTCAGACGTTGCGGCCGGATTTGGAGGTTGCGGTTCGCTCTGCTGGCGGGGTAGTGCAGGTTGGATTGGGAAGCCGGATTCTGCAATTCGGTGGGGCGATTGTGTCTGCGGCGACTGCGGTGGAGGGGTTGCAGTATGCGTTGGCAGCGGGGCGGACTGGAGAAGTTGGTGATGAAGCGGCAAGTGATGTTTACAAGGGGGCGGCTATTACATCTGCAGTTTCCGCAGGGGCTGGGATAGTGGGTTCTGTTTGGGGGACAAGCATGCTTCTCGTTCCGCTCGCCCTCGCTGTTCTTCTTGGCTTTATTGCTTTTGGACTTGCAGTGTTGGCGAAAAGATTAGAGTCGCAGCCCCTGGAGTTCTGGGCACGACATTCGCTCTGGGGGCTGCCCGTCGAGCATCGACGCTGGCTGGAATCGCACGAAATGGATGCAGCCATCGGCGCGTTGAATGCGGCGCTGTTGGGCTTGGACGCGGACCTTGACGTGACCTATATCGTGCACAGACCTACTCCTGAGTTCACGGCGGACGGCGGAACCCTCAAATACAGAATTGTTCTCCCAGGGTACTCCGCCGACGCGTCACGTTATGAATGGGCGCTGAGGACTTACCGGCCAGGTGACTCCTCGGGGGTCATCATCGCCGGGGGACGTTACGGTGGAACGGATGAAACGCCATCCGCTCCGGTTTCAGTGGCAGAACTGGACGGCGAGCTTCAAAAGTCGGTTCCGATCATTCATCACGATACGGAGTCAAAAACAGTCACGATCTGGAGGGAGATTGCCTATTGGGGAACCCCTAATTTCCATGCAGTGAAGCTTGAGGTTGCGTATTGGCCAGACAAAAGCGATGAATCCGGCGTAGCCCGGCTGACTGTGGTTGAAGACAAGTTTTCTAAGCGGGTGAAGGCGTCTACCTTATGAAAAAGCCTGAACTTGTTCCGCCCTGCTCTGGCTGGCAGGAAGATCTGCCTCGTCCGGACGAAATAGTCACTGTGATTCCTGCTCTTGGATTTGACACACCCAATCATCAGGATGAGATCTATTTGGAGTTGCCGCGAGCGGCAGCGCTTATCAGAGGCTTGCTGATCTGGTTTGCAATAATCATAAGTCTCATGGTTGCTGACTTGTTGTGGAGTTACTTTTCCAGTGCACGAGCACTGTGGCGTGAAGAGTCGTTAATACTCGGCTCTGTCGTTCTCGTCGGTATTTGGTCGATTCTAATTTTCTGGAAGCTCGATGTAGCTTCTCCCAGAGATCTACCCCTACGTTTCAACCGCGCCCGCCAACGCCTCTACGCCTACAACTTCAAATTCCGCTGGTGGAACCCCTTCG
>NZ_JBMDIJ010000072.1:0-31477 GCF_057808595.1 Pseudomonas sp. FG98
TGCCATGAAGAAGATTGTCCCCGATCCACCTCCCACCCTCTGCGTCGGCCCCGGTCTCTATCACCACGACGCCATCGTCAGGGCAGCGGAACACCTCAACAAAGCCATACACGGTGCAGGCGCATTGCCTGATGTCCCCTCTCCCCGCAACGAGGCGATGCTCAGTACCGTTCTGCTGCAGATGAGGATTGCCAAGGCCTTGCTGGCCGTGGCGCTGTCGGCTTCGCCGGTGACGGTGGAGGTGTAGCAGAAAGGCCGGACATAGCGTTGTCGCTGCCGGCCCCATCGTCGGCAAGCCGACTCCCACAGGGTTCCGGGTGCGCTGCAGAATTCATGCCCGACGCGGCCCCGTGGGAGCTGGCTTGCCAGCGATTTGCATGGGTATCTACACATCTTCCGGTTTACACAAACCGCCTGTGCGACATGGTCCGGGTAGGAGCTGCGTCGACCTTTGCCCGGGATGTGTAGATACTCATGCAGCGATTTGGCCCGACCAGACGAAACCCCGACGGGCTCGGCGGGTACCTGGCCTGACTCAACATCCCCCAAGCCTTACGCGGCTCATTGCCCAGCAAAGCTCGCCAAACAATGTTGCATTTGAGGCCAAAACCGCCCCTGCTTCCGACTTTCTTGTAGGCAATTTCCCAAGCATACTTCCCGGCCCCAGTAACTGGTTGCGTCTCCTGGAAACGGTGCCTAGGCTGCGTCGGTCGTCGCAAAATCGACGGCACGGATTAGCAGTCCGAATGCATAAGTGACTCAACCACGCCCCTTTTATGGCGGCTGTGCGTGTGGGCACCTTCGGGTGCGCCGGGTTTCTCCTATGCCTCGGTCTGCTAACCCACGCACGGTCGCCACCCTTCGTTTAGCAGCGACGTCTGGCGACTCCGATCAAAATAGGAGAAATGCCATGAAGAAGATTGTCCCCGATCCACCTCCCACCCTCTGCGTCGGCCCCGGTCTCTATCACCACGACGCCATCGTCAGGGCAGCGGAACACCTCAACAAAGCCATACACGGTGCAGGCTCATTGCCTGATGTCCCCTCTCCCCGCAACGAGGCGATGCTCAGTACCGTTCTGCTGCAGATGAGGATTGCAAAGGCCTTGCTGGCCGTGGCGCTGTCGGCTTCGCCGGTGACGGTGGAGGTGTAGCAGAAAGGCCGGACATAGCGTTGTCGCTGCCGGCCCCATCGTCGGCAAGCCGACCACAGGGTTCGGGTGCGCCGGAGAATTCATGCCCGACGCAGCCCTGTGGGAGCTGGCTTGCCAGCGATTTGGCCCGACCTGGCGGCACCGTCCCGGTGACGGGCAACGCAAGCTCCCCATTGCCAAACCCGGCACAAAAAGGTGAAATTGCAACAAATTCTCATTAGCGACTCCTTCCCATGTCCGCCGACGATTTCGCCTTGCGCTCCGCCGTCCATGATCTCTACAGCAGCCACAGCGGCTGGCTGCGCGGTTGGTTGCGCAAGCGCCTGGACAATCACAGCGATGCTGCCGACCTGGTGCAGGACACCTTCGTCCGGGTGATCAAGGCGCGTCAGGCCACGGATATCCGTCAGCCACGGCAGTACCTGAGCACCGTGGCCAAGGGCCTGGTGATCGACCTGTTCCGCCGTCGCGCCCTGGAACACAGCTACCTCGAAGCCCTTGCCGCGATGCCCGAGGACAACTGGCCATCGCAGGAAACCCAGGCCATCGTGCTGGAGACGCTGATGGAGATCGACCGCATGCTCGACAGCCTCGGCGACAAGGTGCGCCAGACCTTCATCCTGTCGCAGTTCGAAGGCCTGAGTTATCCGAAGATCGCCGAGCGCCAGGGCATCTCGCTGCGCACGGTGAACAACCATATGGCCAAGGCCATGGAACATTGCGTGCTGATCCGCATGGGCCTGCTATGAGCGCCGCCCGCCCCGCCCTCGCCCCCGCCGAACGCGAAGCCCTGCGCAGCGCCGCGCAGTGGTATGCGCGGCTGTCGTCAGGGATTGACACCGAGTCCGAGCGTCGCGACTGGGAGCGCTGGCATAACGCCGATCCCCTGCATCGCCAGGCCTGGCAGCAGGTCGAGTCGGTGCGGCTGATGGTCGAAGGCGTGCCCGGCAACGTGGCCGCGTCGGCGCTGCACCACTCGCGGGAATCCCGGCGCCGGGTGCTGCGCCAGCTGCTGGTGCTGGCCGGCGTCGGCACGTTGGGCTGGAGCGGCTGGAACAGCCAGTGGCGCTCGGCACTGATGGCCAGCCATCACACTGCGGTCGGCGAACAACGTCGGGTGACCCTGGCCGATGGCAGCCAGTTGCTGCTGGACAGCCAGAGTGCCCTGGACGTGCGCTTCGACGCCGAGCAACGGTTGCTGCGCCTGCTCAGCGGCCGGGTGCTGGTGGAGACGGCGGTCGATGGCCTGGCCCGGCCCTTCCTGGTGGAGGTGCCGCAGGGTCAGGTGCGCGCCCTGGGCACCCGCTTCACGGTGCAGACCGAGGCGCAATTCTGCGAAGTGGCCGTGCTGGAAAAGGCCGTTGAAGTCCGCCCCGCCGCCAGCGCCCAGGTGCTGCGCCTGGAGGCTGGGCAGCAACTGCGCTTCGACCGCACCCGCCTGGGCGAGCCCTGGACCAGCGACCCGAGCGTGGCTTCCTGGCGCAGCGGCAGCCTGATCGCCATCCAGCGCCCACTCGGCGACCTGCTCGATGAACTGGCGCGCTACCGTCACGGCTGGCTGCGCTGCGATCCGTCCATCGCCGGCCTGAAGATCTCCGGCGCCTTCCCCCTGGACAACACCGACCGCGCACTCGCCGCCCTGGAAAGCGGCTTCGGCCTGCGTATCGTGCGGCGTACCGATTACTGGGTCAGCGTGTTGCCGGCACAGGCGTGAAACGACAACGAAAAATATTTCGATTTGCTTTGCACTGTTTGCCCACCCCGCTCGGCCAATCCTCAGTAGACGCCGTTTTGCACGGTTTCATTTGGGGGAGGAACACCATGAAGTACCCGCACGCACGCCTGCTGACACCAGTAGCCGTGGCCATTCGCCTGAGCTTTTGCGCCCTCGGCGCCGTTACCTTGCCAACAGTGGTCTGCGCCGCCGAAACCGGCGCCACGCAGTACTACCACATCCCGGCCGGCAGCCTGACCGCGGCCCTCAGCGCCTTCGCCTCGGCCTCGGGCAATGCCCTGTCGTTCGATGCGGCGCTGGTCCAGGGCCGCCAGTCCGGCGGCCTCGACGGCACTTACAGCGTCGCCCAGGGCTTCGCCCTGCTGCTCAAGGGCAGCGGCCTGCAAGCCGTGCCGCAGAGCAACGGCAGCTACGCGCTGCGGCCGCTGCACAACGAAGCCGGAACCATGGAACTGGACGCCACCACCATCAGCAGCCAGCGCCTCGATCCGACCAGCGAAGGGACCAACGCCTACGCCGCCCAGGCCGTGACCATCGGCAAGGGCGTGCACAGCCTGCGCGAGACCCCGCAGGCCGTGACTGTGCTGACCCGCAAATACATGGACGACCAGAACATCAACACCGTCGACCAGGCCATGGAAAAGACCCCGGGCATCGTCGCCTACGAGTCGCCCATGGGCGGCAAGTACTTCTACTCGCGCGGCTTCATGATGCAGGGCCAGTACCAGTACGACGGCGTGCCGCTGGACGTGGGTGGTGAGTACGTGCAGGCCAACAGCTTCTCCGGCGACATGGCCCTGTATGACCGGGTCGAGGTGCTCAAGGGTGCCGCCGGCATGCTGAAGGGCTCGGGCAGTTCCGCCGGCGGGGTCAATTTCGTGCGCAAGCGCGGCCAGGCCAGCCCCACCACCAGCATCAACCTGTCGGCCGGGTCGTGGGACAACTATCGCGGCCAGGTGGACAGCGGCGGTCCGCTCAACGAGTCGGGCACCCTGCGCGGGCGCGCCGTGGTAGCGCTGCAGGACCGCCAGTACTTCTACGACGTGGCCAAGCGCAACGACCAGATCATCTATGGCGCCCTGGACTACGACATCACCCCGGACACCACCGTCGGCCTCGGTGTCGCCTACGAACGGCTGGACGCCACCCCGTGCTGGCACGGCCTGCCGCGCTACAGCAATGGCAACGACCTCAAGCTCAGCCGCTCCACCTGCCTGGGCGCCTCGTGGAACAACTGGGAGAGCGAGCGCACCACCGTGTTCGCCGACCTGGCGCACACCTTGAACGAAGACTGGACCTTCAAGTTCGCCGGGGTCTGGACCCACAACGACCAGGACATCAAGTACGCCCTCTCGGAAACCCCGGGCGGCGTCACCCCGGGCGCGACCACGGCACCGTCCTCGGTGTATTCCGGGGTGTTCGACTATGACCAGAGCGACTACGGCTTCGATGCCTACCTCGACGGCAAGTTCGAGGCCTTCGGCCTGCGCCACGAGCTGATCATCGGCGCCAACGCCAGCCGCGCCACCACCCACGACCGCTGGGCGCTGATCAACATGACCGGCCTGCTCGGCGCCACGCAGGACCCGTTCAACCCCAATCCGCACCTGCCCGAACCTGCGGACTCCTACTACCCGTCCAACTCCTACCGCGGCGGCTCGGTACCGAACGAGTCGGACACCCGGCAATTCGGCACCTACGCCACCCTGCGCCTGAAACTGGCCGAGCCGCTGACCTTCGTCCTCGGCTCGCGGGTCAGCTGGTACCGCAACAGCCGCGACTCCTACACCGAGGCCTGGGACTACTGGCAACACGACCGCAGCCAGGAAAACGGCCAGGTCACGCCCTTCGCCGCACTGGTCTACGACCTGAATGAAAACTGGTCGGTCTACACCAGCTACGCCGACATCTTCCAGCCGCAGAGCACCTACACCGACGAATCCGGCAGCCCGCTGCAGCCCAAGACCGGCGCCAACTACGAGATCGGCATCAAGGGCGAGTTGCTGGATGGTCGGGTCAACACCGCGTTCAACCTGTTCCGCACAGTCGAGGAACATCGTGCGGAAACCGACTACAGCACTACCTGCATCGGCTCCTCGGACGGCTACTGCTACAGCGACGCCGGCAAGGTACGGGCCCAGGGCTTCGAAGCGGAAATCAACGGCGAGGTCATCGACCGCCTGCAACTGCTGGCGGGCTACACCTACACCGAGACCCGCTACCTGGACAGCGTCAACGACAACCCGCAGGAACCGACCTTCTCCACCAGCTACTTCCCTCGCCATCTGTTCCGCGCGTGGAGTGACTACCAACTGGCCGGTGACCTGGAACGCTGGAGTGTCGGCGCGGGTGTAACGGCGCAAAGCGACGTCTCGGTACGCAGCACCCGGCCGGCGGTGACTTCGGTGCAGGCCGGCTATGCCATCTGGAACGGCCGCATCGCCTACCGCATCGACGACCACTGGACCGTGGCGCTGAACGGCAACAACCTGTTCGACAAGAAGTACTACCAGAGCGTCGGGGCGGTTTCGTGGGGCAACTTCTATGGGGAGCCGCGCAACTTCATGGTCAGTTTGAAGGGGACGTTCTGATCTTTTGCCCTTGCTGGCCCCATCGTCGGCAAGCCGACTCCCACAATGACCGCGTGCACCGCAAAACCTGTGGGAGCTGGCTTGCCAGCGATGAGGCCGGCGCTACCAACGGTACTGTCAGATGTGGCCAAAACACTGCCCGCGCTACAAGCCCCAAGCCCTTGACCAGCACAAAGCCACCATGGACGATGGCCGCTCTCTGAACAAGGACGAACAGATGCTGCGAATACTCGGCAAAGCCACCTCGATCAACGTGCGCAAGGTCCTCTGGACCTGCGCCGAAATCGGCCTCCCCTTCGAGCGTGAAGACTGGGGCTCGGGCTTCCGCGCCACCGACACGCCCGAATACCTCGCCCTCAATCCCAACGCCATGGTCCCGGTCATCCAGGACGGCGACTTCACCCTGTGGGAATCCAACAGCATCATCCGCTACCTGGCCACCCGCTACGGCGAGGCGGCGCTCTATCCTGTCGAGGCCCAGGCACGCGCCAGGGTCGATCAATGGATCGACTGGCAAGCCTCGGACCTGAACCGTTCGTGGAGCTACACCTTCATGTCGCTGGTGCGGCATTCGCCGTTGCATCAATCGCCTGAAGCGCTCGCCGCCGGCCAGGCGGAGTGGGCGCGGTACATGGGCATCCTCGATCGCCAACTTGCCAAGACCGGCGCCTTCGTTGCCGGCGAGCAATTCTCCCTGGCCGATATTCCCGTGGGGCTATCGGTGAATCGCTGGTTCGGCACGCCGTTCGAGCGTCCAGAGCTGCCGGCGGTGAGCGATTACTACGAGCGTCTGAGCGAGCGATCGGGCTACCTGCTGCATGGGCGTAACGGGACGCCTTGAGGCAGCCAGTGCCTGATCCGTCTCGTGCTCAGTGCTCCAGAAACCGACGAACCTGCGCCGCACCGCGCAAATGAATCACCGGCACCTGCGGCGCCACCCGCTGGCGCACCGCATCGATGCCCTCTCGATAGCCACTGTCGAATTGCCAGACGAACTTGAGGAAATCGAGAAAGGCCCGGTCGAACTGCTCGTGGCAGCCCGGCGCCAGGTCCGGGCGCGAGCGCTGGAATGCGCTGCGCCGGATCACCCGCCACAGGCAGGTCCAGCGCGGGGTGTCGAGCCAGATGACCAGGTCGGCGCGGGGCAGGCGCAGATCGAAGGTGCGCCGTGCGTAGTTGCCTTCGCAGACCCAGCTTTCGCCCGCGACCGCTTCGCCCACACGCTGGCGAAACTGCTCGGGATCCGGCTCGACCCAGCCGGGCTGCCAGAACAGTCTGTCCAGATGCACCACCGGCAGGCCGAGACGCCGGCCCAGCTCCCGGGCCAGGGTGGATTTGCCGCTGCCGGCATTGCCCAGGATCACGATCCGGCGCATGGGGGACTTCCTGTCACGAAAAAAGGGTCGGCGATTCTGCCGGGTTTCTTCGCGGTGTCAATCCCTGGGCTCTGCTATCGCCGCATGGATATCTACACATCTTCCGCTTTATCCAAACTACCCATGCAGCACGGTCCAGGTAGGAGCTGCTTTAGCTGCGAAGGACCGCACAGCGGTCCCAAAACCTGTCAGCGCGGTGGGTCTGGATAAACGCGCCAGATCAGGAGCTCGTGCGGGATGGTTTCGGGACCGCTAGCGCGATCCATCGCAGCTAAAGCAGCTCCTACCTGGACCGCGCCGAGCACGGATACTCCAACTGGCCAAGAACCCCGTGGGAGTCGGCGTTGCCGACGATGAGGCCAGCAGCCTCGAATCAATCCTGCTGGTCTGCGCTGTTCTTGCGGCCCTCATCGCTGGCAATGCCAGCTCCCACAGAGACCATGCAGATCTTCAGAAATCCGCCCGCAACGTCACCGTGTAATTACGCGGATCCCCATAGTGGTTCGCCGCATACAGCCAGCCGATCGTCGAGTAGTACTTCTTGTCGAACAGGTTGTTGCCATTCAGCGAAACACTGAAGTTCTTGTTGATCCTGTACGCCACCCGCGCATTCCAGATCGCATAGCCGCCCTGCTCGATATCTCCGACGCCATCGGTGCCGCCGAAGTTGGTGTGGTAGTTGGCGCTCTGGATGTTGGCACCACCACCGACAGTCCACTGATCGAGGGTGTCAGGCAGGTTGTAATCAGCCCAGAAGCGCAGCATGTGCCGCGGGGTGTAGCTGTTGAAGGTTTCCCCAGCGCTGGACACATCGTCGTTCGGGTCGTTGCGGTACTTGGTGGTGGTGTAGGTATAGCCGGCAAACAATTGCAGCCCCGCCAGTACCTCGCCGCTGATCTCGGCATCGAAGCCTTCGGCGCGCACCTTGCCACCGGCCACATAGCAATCGTTGTTGCACGCCGGATTGTTGGTGTACTGGGCGCGGTTTTCCTGGTCGATGCGGAACAGCGCGAAGCTGGTGTTGACCCGGCCATCGAGCAGTTCGCCCTTCAGGCCGATCTCGTAGTTGGAACCGGTCATCGGCTTGAGCGTGGTGCTGTCCACGGTCAGTTCGGTCTGCGGCTTGAAGATATCGGCGTAGCTGACGTAGGTGCTCCACTGCTCGTTCAGCGCGTAGATCAACCCACCGTAAGGCGTGAACTCACCGCTTTCGCGGGAACGGGCCGGGTCCGGCGAGGTGGTGTTGAAGCGGTTCAACTCGTAGTCGTACTTGTAGCTGCTGGAACGTCCGCCCAGCACCAGGGTCAGCGGCTCGGCCAGCTTGTAGCGGACCACGCCGTATACGCCGTTCTGGCTGATCTTGCCGTGGGTCGTGCCGGCGTAGGTGGTACCGAGCAACTGCTCCATGGTCGGGCGCTGCGGCGACACCGGATCGTAGAGATTGATCGCACCGAGGTTGAGCAAGCCGCCCTGCAGGTCGTCGGTCTGCAGATCGCTGGCATTGGCGCCGACCACCACTTCGTGTTCCAGGTCGAAGGCGCGCCATTTGCCGGTGAGGTTGATGTCGAGGCCCTTGTTGACGTTCTCGAAGTCGTAGAGATAGGCGCGCGAGCGCATGCCGTCGCCGGTGGCCGGATCGACCGCGCCACGGCCGAAACTGTAGAGGATGTAGTTGGTTTCCCGCAGGTAGCTGCCGGAGGCCTTCAGGCGCCAGTCGTCGTTGAAGTCATGGGTGATATCGGCAAAGTAGGTGGTCTGCTTGTTGTCCCATTTGTTCCAGTCGGCACCGGTGAAGGTCGAGCGCCCGGCGTTGATCGCGCTACCGTCCTTGTTGCGCGGCAGGCCGCTGAAGAAGGGTACGGCGTGCAGGTCTTCGACACTGGCACCGGCGGCCACCGTGGTGCTGTCGCCGAGGTCGTATTCGAGGATGCCGTAGAGCACGTTCTTGCGGCTTTCGGCGGTGTCGTAGAAGTAGTTCTGGTCTTCATGGGCGGCGACCAGGCGCCCGCGCAGCGAGCCGTCGGCGTTCAGCGGCGAGCTGGCATCTATGCTCTGCCGATAGGTATCCCAGGAGCCGGCGCTGGCGGTGACGGACAGCGCCGCCTCGGCCTTGGGCCGCTTGCGCACCAGGTTGATCGCCGCCCCCGGGTTGCCGCTGCCCTGCAGCAGACCGTTGGCGCCACGGAGGATCTCGACGCGGTCGTACAGCAGAGTGTCGGAGGTGAAGCTGCTGCCGATCGCGTAGTAGCGGCGGTCCAGCGGCACGCCGTCGTACTGGATGGTTTCCACCTCGAAACCGCGGGAATAGATGTACTTGCCGCCCGACGGACTCTGGAAGGTGGTGACCCCGGTGGTCTTCTCCAGCACCTCGTCGAGGGTGTCCAGGCGCTGGTCGTCCATGGCCTTGCGGGTGACCACGCTGACCGACTGCGGGATGTCCTTGAGGCGATGGGTCGACTTGCCGATGGTCACCGCATTGGAGGTGTAGCTGCCCGAATCCTCGGTGCTGGCATCGAGGTGCCGCCCGGTGATGTTCAGGGGCTCCAGGTTCATCGCGCCGGTGGCAGGCAATGGCTCCAGACCGTAGACGTCGTCCCCACGACGCACGGCCTGCAGCCCGGTGCCCGCCAGCAATTTCAGGAAGCCCTCCTCGATCCCGTAGTTGCCCTGGAGGCCCGGGCTGGACAGGTCGCGGACCAGCGCCGGAGTGTATTGCAGGGTCACCCCGCCCTCGCTGGCGAAGCGCGCCAGCACCTGGGCCAGGCTGCCGGAGGCAATGCTGTAGGTCTGCGGCGCCTGGACGGATGCGGCCACGGCGGACAGGCTCGCGCCCTGCAGGGCGAGGGTCAGCGCACTGAGGGCAAGCAGGTGTCGATAACGCGGTGAAGAAGAGCGGATCATGAACAGAAGGTCCCTATGTTTTTGGCAGTTCCATACACAAGGACTGACGAGTCTGGAAAACGGGCCAACTTTCCTCAACGCGCGCTAACGGTGACCCAATAGCGGGTGCGGTACTCGACCTGGACCGGCAGCGTGGCGGGCAAGGCGGCGAGGATGCGTTCGCTGTTGTCCAGCTGGAAGGCGCCGCTGATCAGCAGGTTGGCCGCCTCGGGCTGGCACCTCAGCCAGCCTTTGCGATAGCGCGCCAGCTCGCCGAGAAACTCGGCCAGCGGCATCTCTTCGACGATCAGCTGGCCGCGTGTCCACTGGCTGTCCTGCTCCCGTGCCGGGCTCGGCGTTGCCTGCCCGCGTGCCGCGAAGAGCAGTTGCTGGCCGGCGGCGATGGTCTGTTTCGGGCCATGGACAGGCGTGACCAATACCGCGCCCTGGAACACGCTCAACTGCGTCCGGCCATCGCGCTGGCGTACCAGGAAGCGGGTCCCCAGCGCTTCCATCAGGCCCTCCGCGCTGGCAACACGCAGCGGCCGGTGCTGCGTGCTTTGCCGGTCGGCGCCGCTGTCCACGAGGATCTCGCCACGTTGCAGGATCAGCAGCCGCTGGCTCTGGTCGAACTCCACGTCGACGACGGTATCGGTGTTCAGGTCCAGCGTCGTGCCATCCGCCAGGGTCAAGCGCCGGCGCTCACCGACCGCGGTGGCGTAACGCTCCAGCGGCACCACCTGGCGATAGCCGACATAACCGGCGGGCGCGAGGATCGCCAGCGCCAGCAGTTGCTTGAGTACCTTGCGCCGCTCGCGGTTCAGCGTGCCCATGGCCAACCGCTGCGGCAGCAAGCCCAGGCGCGCCTGCACCCGCTCGGCTTTCAACCATGCCTGCTCATGCTCCGCCGCAGCAGCACGCCAGCGCGCACAGGCTGCCCGCTGCGCCGGGCTGACTTGCTCGTCGAGCATCAGCATGTGCCAATGGGCGGCCTGGCGCGCCACTTCCGGGGTAATGCGGGAAGGTTGTGCGCTCACAGGAAATCGTCTTCGAACAGGATGCAGGCTTCCAGCGCCCGGGCCATATGGCGCTTCACCGTGCGCTCGCCGATGCCCAGGCGCGCGGCGACCTGCACGTAGGTCGCGCCCTCCAGTTGGACCATCAGGAACACCGAGCGCACGATCGGTTTCAGACCATCGAGCAAGGCGTCCAACTGCTGCAGGGTTTCGCGCATGCACAGCAGCTCTTCTTCCGACACGGCGAACAGTTCGGGCAATTGCGCGAGCATTTCCAGGTAGGCACGTTCCAGGGACTGACGGCGGAAATGGTCGTAGACCAAGCGGCGGCCGACGGTGACCAGGTAAGCGCGGGGGCGTTGCAGGCTCAAGGTTTCACCGGCTTTGCGCTGGGCCTGGAGGATACGCAGAAAGGTGTCCTGGGCCAGGTCCGCCGCCTGCGCCGAGCAGCCGAGGCGACGGTACAGCCATTGCTTGAACCAGCTGTTGTGCTCGGTGTAGACCTGGGTCAGTTCGTCGTTGATCACGGGGTGCCCTCCGGTGGGAGGGCGCATCGTAAATGGTAATTATTATCAGATCAAATGCAGTGGCGAGGTTAATGCGACTTCATGGCTTGAACGGATCGATCCAGCCAGGCCGCAGTCCTGCCTCGTATTCTTGGCGTACGTAGTCGAGCGACTCTGCGCATCCCATTTCCGCCTCGATAGCGCCTATGCATCTCCAGCAATCCCCGCCGGTATCGCCTGATAGCGGATCGTCCGGATTGTCGAGTAGGCATGCGCAGATCGTGCAATTTTCCGGCTTTTTGCTGCTTGTCATAATACTTTTCCGACACGTTCCGTCTTAGCCTCTCGCGTGCTCCCCCGAAGCATAAAAAGCGGGACTATCAAAAGCGGGGCAGATTTATTTTTATCAATGATCCTTGAGAAATGTATCTATCCCCGCTGCTCCACAGGGATAGAGCAGGCGCATTTTTGTTTTCTGCTGTCAGGGAAGCGGGAGCTGGATAGTACCGCAAACCCCACTACCGAACGGAAAAGTCAGCTGCCGTCCGCTACGTAGTAGAGAATGTACCCGGAGTACACCAGAGAACCGGCAGCAACTTCTGCTTTGAAGCACTCTGTGAGCGCGTCCTCGTCAGCAAAGCCATATTCCGTCAACTTGTCACCTGCAAAACCAGCAAGCCGCCATGCGTCAAAACCGCCGATTTCACCATAAGTCCCAAAGTCAAAATCTACTGTGCCCGTGGGGAGGCTAACCGCGCAGCCATAACCGTGCTTGAAGTAACGGACTCCGCCTTCCAGCTCCCCGTGCTGAGGAATGTCAGTCCCCACCCAGTCCATATTGGTCAAGGGCCGCGGGATACCAGATCGCTGCATCATCTCAACAGCAGCGTCAACGCTTGCTTGGTAATCGCTAATCAAAATGGCGAGTTGGTTATTCATACAGGCTCACGTCATAAGCAGCACTGGGTCTAGAGACCGGGTAGCAATCGAAGCAAATGATGGCCAGCTTTTGGCCAATAGTTGCCTTTTCCGGAGAACCGAAACCGACCAGAAGCCAACGCTCGAGATCATTCAATCCCGAAGTGTTACTGCCCCTCAAAGACGGTGAACCTCAATCCGAAGTCCTTCATCCTCATCCGGAGCCCGAAAATAGCTGGTGATCAGATCGAACTCCGCATCGGTCGCCGCAAACTCATGTTCGGCGCGATGGTTGCGACGATGCAACCTGCCTCGACAGGTGTCATCGTCCACTTCAACGTAGTGGACGCAGTGGGAAACCTTGGCTGCGTCGGCCAGACCACGCAGCCATTGTCGATCCTGGGGAGTGTTGGCAGGAAAATCCATGACGACCGTCACGCCAGCACTCAGCACATCAATGACGAGCGGACCGACCACCTCGCGAATCTGGCGTGCAAGGCGCACGTAATCGGTGACCGACTTGATCTGCTCAGGATAAAGCCGTGATAGCCAATGATCCTCGCTAAGCAAAAGCGCCGAGTGTTCGGCGGCCAAACTTCTAGCCAGCGTTGATTTGCCAGATGCAATCTTGCCTGACATGAGATGGAGTACTGCTGATGTGGGCATAGGGACTTCTCCTTGTCGAAACCCGATGGTGTTCATTGAAAGGCGCCGAGGCAACTACGGAGCGGACGGGGATAGATTGATCTACCAGTCTGCTAAAACCAAATCGGGACCGCTTTGCGACCCATCGCGACGATTCGGCAAGCTCGCTCCCACGAGGTATCCATCAATCGACTAACTGACTGGCGTTAACCACATCCCCCTCCCACCGCCACGCAGGATCCGCCAGATGCTCATGGAAAAAGTCCGACAACGCCCTGATCTTCGCCGGCCGCGTCCGCGCCGAAGGCGTCACGAAGTACAAGCCCCCACGGGTCATGCTCCACTCCGGAAGCACCCTCTCCAGACGCCCATCAGCCAGGTACTCGCTGGCAATGAACTCAGGCAGCTCGGAAATCCCCAGCCCATCGAGCAACACCGGCAACATCGCCTCCGAGTTGGTCACCCGCAGCGGCCCATTCGGCACCACGTCCTCTTCCCTGCCTGAGGCATCGGTAAAGCGCCACACCTGGCTGCGGGCGCGGTAGGCATAGCTGAAGCAAGGCAGGCTGGCCAGATCCCTCGGGTGCTGCGGGTGCCCGCACCTCTGCAGAAAAGCAGGTGATGCCACCAGCAGTTGAGTGACACCACAAAGCCGCCGGGCGACCAGGGAAGAATCAGGCAACGCAGCAATCCGCAACGCCGCATCGAACCCCTCGGCAATCAGATCCACCGAGGCATCGGACAGGTGCAGGTCGATGGACAGCTCCGGGTACCGACGAATCAGCTTCGGCAGCAGCGGTGCCACCCAGCGCAGCCCGAACGACATCGGCACCGCCAGGCGCACCTGGCCCCGGGGCTGCACCGACAACTCCATGGCCTCGCCCTCGACCTCCTCCGCCTGCCGATAAATCTCGCTGGCCTTGGCGGCCATGCTGTGGCCGAACTCGGTCAGCGACAGTTGCCGCGACGTGCGGTTGAACAGCCGCCCGCCCAGCCGCTCTTCAAGCCGGGCGACCGCACGTGAAACCGTCGGCACCGAAACGCCCATGACCCGCGCCGCCGCAGCGAAGGACCCTTCCTCGGCGACCTTGGCGAACATCGCCAACCCTTCAAAATCCGGAAGCTTGCTCATTTCATTTCTGCAACGATAAGTTGCGGACAATTCTATTTTGATAATTCAGGTTCGTCGATACGCTTCTCCCATCGCAGCAAACAACCCAACTGGAGAAACATCATGAACGGCAAACTTGAAGGCAAAATCGCAATCGTTACCGGCGGTACCAGCGGCATCGGCCTGGCCACCGCCAGGCTCTTCGCCAGCGAAGGCGCCACCGTCTACATCACCGGTCGCCGCCAGGCCGAACTGGAAGCCGCCGTCGCGCAGATCGGCAATGCCACCGGCGTGCAGGTCGACTCGTCGAAGCTGGAACAACTGGATGCGTTCTATCACCGGGTGAAGGCAGAACAGGGCCGCATCGATGTGCTGTTCGCCAACGCGGGTGGCGGTTCGATGCTGCCGCTGGGCGAGATCACCGAGGCGCATTACCAGGACACCTTCGACCGCAACGTGAAAGGCACCCTGTTCACCGTGCAGCAGGCGCTGCCGCTGCTGGCGCCACAGGCCTCGGTGATCCTCACCGGCTCCACCGCCGCCAGCTCGGGTACCCCGGCGTTCAGCGTGTACGCCGCGTCCAAGGCCGCCGTGCGGGCCTTCGCCCGCAACTGGATTCTCGACCTGAAGGATCGCAACGTGCGGGTCAACACCATCAGCCCTGGCGCCACCCGTACCCCCGGCCTGGTCGACCTCGCCGGCCCTGACGCCGCGCAACAGCAGGGCTTGCTCGATTACCTGGCGTCGCAGATTCCCCTCGGCCGGGTCGGCGAGCCGGAAGAGATTGCCAAGGCCGCGCTGTTCCTGGCCTCCAGCGATGCCAGTTTCGTCAACGGTACCGAACTGTTCGTCGATGGCGGGCAGGCGCAGATCTGACAGGAAAGACCGGGGCGGTTCAGCTGTCCGCGACTGCCGGTTCTGGAGTCGCCCCGGAGGTGGCGTTCGAGGCCTCGCCGGCCTCGGCCGCAAGCTTCAACCGATCGGCCTTGGAGACGTAGGTGTTCCTGTTTTTCGGTGCCAATTTGGCACTGGCCTTCTTGGCCTTGGCCTTGAACAGTTGCTGCAATTTCTTTTGACGGTTCATCGGGTTCTGCTCAACGTGCAATAACGCGCCAGATCGCTCCGACGGGTGTTGGGTGAATAACAGGCGCACAGAATACAGGGGATCGATCTGAGGAGCTCAGGCAAATCGAGGGCTGCAGGCAGGTTACTTCACCTCGAATTCGATGCTGTAGGCCACCTTGGCCCCCCGCCGTGCACTCGCGCGCATCTGGTACACCTCAACCGTGTACTGCCCGGAGGCCGGCAGCGCGGTACTCCAATCGCTGCCAACACTGCCACTCCCCAGCGCCGCCGAAGCGCCTGGCTGATCTCCCGGGGCGAAGACGTTGAAGTTGGCATTGGTGCTGCCCTTGATCCGCACGGTCATTGATTGCCCCGCCTTGGCGCCAAGGCTGTAACGCACGCTGTCATAGCCGCTGAACTGGCCCTTGAGCTGCGCACTGGAAGCACCCTTGGCGAACTGCACCGGGACCTTGCTGATGTTGTCCTGGGCAAACGCGAAATTACCTGCAGCGCAGGCAACCATCAGGGAAAGCAGAAACATAGGTTTCATGACAGGACTCCGTGGAGGTCGGAAAGGCTTGAACGATAGCCCATCCATTGCGACCGGCTTGTCCGGTTCGAACTCATGTCAATTTGCCCGTCCCGGAAACACCATGTTATAAATGAGATTCACTATCAATTGAGTTCCATCATGGCGTCGACCGATAACGATCTCCTGCGAGCCCTGGCCTTGCACTATGACGATCTGGTCGAGCATATCCGCCAGCGTTTTTCCAACCGCCATTTCGCCCGCGACGTGGTTCACGACGTCTGCCTGCAGATCCTGGAAAAACCACCACTCAAGGCGATCCGCGTTCCCGTGGCCTTCCTGCGCCGCGCCACGCTCAACCGCGCCATCGACCGTAGCCGTGCCGAGAACACCCGGACCCGCTACATTCAAAGCCAGATCGCCGTCGTCGAGCACAACCGCGACGACCTCGATGGCGCCATGGCCCTGGAGTTCGAGCAACGCTTGCATGCCTTGCTGGCGATCATCAAGGCGCTGCCTCCACGCCAGCACCAGATCTTCGTACTGCATTGCCTGCACGGCATGCCGCAGCAGGAAATCGCCAGCGAACTGGAGATCTCCACCAACATGGTGGCCCAGCACTACAAGCGCGCCATGCGTACCCTCGCGCAACGCTGGCTGCCGGAGGCCTGATCGATGCAACGCCCTGAACCCCCCGCCCTGCCCCCGGCCATGGAACCTTACGCCGAGTCCCTGCGCGCCCTGCTGCCCAGTCGCGAAGCGATGCTGGCCGAAGCCAAGGCACACAGCGCACGCAATGCCAAACGCCGGCGCAAGGCCGCTGGCACCGCCCTGCTGCTGGCCCTGGCCGGATGGACCTGGCTGGCCGACCCGGCGCTGGGTTACCGCCAGGTCGAGGTCGCCAGCAGCGGCCGGCAAGTGCTTGAGCTGGACGATGGCAGCCGCATCGAGCTGGATGCCGGCAGCGTGCTGCGCATCGAGTACCGCCTGCGCAGCCGCCAGTTCGAATTGCTCGACGGCGAAGGCCTGTTCAGCGTGGCGCATCAGCCCAAGCCGTTCATCGTGCGCAGCCAGGGCGTCAGCGTGCGCGATATCGGCACCGTGTTCGACGTGCGCAGCGACCTGCGCGGCGTGCGCGTGGCGGTGGTCGAAGGCGCAGTGGAAGTCGACAACGGCCACAACCGCCAACAACTCACGGCCAACCAGCAATTGCTCGCCAGCCCACGCGTGCTGGGCGCCATCGAGTCGACCAGCCCTGGCGAGCTGGAGGCCTGGCGGCGTGACCTGTTCCACTTCGACGGCACCCCGCTGGACGCGGTCGTCGCGCAGTTGCGCCGGCACCGCGCCGCGCCGGTTCGCCTCGAAGGCGCGCCTGCCGCGCTGCAACGCTTGAGCGGCGAATTCCCCACCCGCGACGTCGAGCAGTTGATCGACACCCTGCCGCGCCTGGCTCCGGTCGATGTACGCCGCGAAAAGGACGGCAGCGTGGCGGTGACGGTGCGGCGCTGAAAAATATTTTCAGGGGCACATCAAAAATCCGCAGACATGAACGCCAATACCTATGAAGCGCATTCTCAATTAGCTCCGATAGGGATTCCATGACGTTCTTTGTCCACCCGCTGCGCCAGGCGATGCTTCTGGCGACTCTTGGTTTCATGGTTGCCGGGCCGTTGCAGGCCGAACAGGCGCACTACCGCATCGATCTGCCGGCCCAGCCACTGGACCAGTCGATCAGCGCCCTCGCCCGCCAGACCGGCAGCCGCATCCTGTTCAACACCGATGCCGCCCACGCCATCCAGGCGCCGGCCGTGCACCAGCAAGCGAGCGTCGAACAGGCGCTGCGGCAACTGCTCGCCGGCAGCGGCCTGGTCCTCAGCCAGACGGCCGATGGCCAATTCCTGGTGGCCCTGCCCACCCCCGGCACGCTGGAACTGGAAGCCTCCAGCATCATCGGCGTGCAGTCGGCGACCACCACCGAGGGCAGCAACTCCTACACCTCCGGCGCCGTGACCCTGGGCAAGGGCGTGCAGAGCCTGAAGGACATCCCGCAGTCGCTCACGGTCATGACCCGCAAGCAGATGGATGACCAGAACACCGAAACCATCAGCGACCTGGTCAACCGCACGCCGGGCCTGACCGCCGCGCGCTCGCCGGGCTCGGGACTGTTCATCTACTCCCGCGGCTTCAGCATCGACACGCTGCAATACGACGGCGTGCCGATCCCGCGCAATACCTATTCCCTGGGCAGCTACCTCACCGAAGACCTCGGTTTCTACGACCGCGTCGAAGTGCTGCGCGGCCCGGCCGCCTTGCTCCAGGGTGGCGACAGCCCGGGCGGGGCAATGAACCTGGTGCGCAAGCGCGGCCAGGACAAGGCCACCGTCAGCCTCACCGGCAAGGCCGGCTCGTGGGACCGCTACGGCGTGCAACTGGACGCCGGCGGCCCGCTGAACACCGAAGGCACCCTGCGCGCCCGCACGGTGATCAGCCAGACCGACAACGGCTC
Source organism: Pseudomonas sp. FG98 (assembly GCF_057808595.1). Classification (NCBI taxonomy): domain Bacteria; kingdom Pseudomonadati; phylum Pseudomonadota; class Gammaproteobacteria; order Pseudomonadales; family Pseudomonadaceae; genus Pseudomonas; species Pseudomonas sp. FG98. The sequence goes on from NZ_JBMDIJ010000072.1 coordinate 18,032, forward strand.
GTTCATCGACTACGTGCGCGGCTGGAACCAGACCGTATACGGTGCCGTCGACTACGACTTCAGCCCCGACCTCACCGTGGGCATCGGCGTGACCAACCAGAAAGGCCACTCGCGCCCGGCCATGCTCGGCCTGCCGCGCTACGCCGACGGCGGCAACCCGGACTGGTCGCGCTCGACCTACGTCGGCGCCGACTGGAACCGTGCCGACAATGACCAGACCAGCGTATTCCTCGACGCCAGCTACCGGCTCAACGACGACTGGCGGGTCAAGGCCGCCGGTGTGTACATGAGCGAGCACAACGGCGCCACCTATCAGGCGCTGTGGGATGCCCTGCCCACCAACGGCTCCGGCGACGACACCTACATCGACTGGAGCACCGACTTCACTACCCACAGCAAGGGCCTCGACCTTTACCTGGACGGCAGCTTCAGCGGCTTCGGCTTCGAACAGACCTTCCTGCTCGGTGCCAACTACTCGCGCATCAATACCGACGACCGCTGGGCCCGCGCCCCCACCTTCGGCGCCAATACCTACGACGTCGATCACCACCGCCCGATGCCGGACATCTACAGCCTGGCCACGCGCGGACGGGGTCAGTTGACCGAGTACGAGATCGAACAGAAAGGCCTATACACGCGCTGGTCGATCAACCTGACCGATCCGCTGAAATTGATCCTCGGTGCCCGCACCAGCTGGTACGACTACAGCTATGCCGCGCAATCCTTCGCCCACACCGGGCGCAGCGAGTCCACCACCCAGAGCAATGGCAAGGTGTCGCCCTATGCCGGCCTGGTCTACGCCCTGGACAAGCAATGGTCGGTGTATGCCAGCTACACCGATGTATTCCGGCCGCAGACTGCGCGCACCGCGTCGGGCTCGGTGGTCGAGCCGATCATCGGCAGCAACTACGAGCTGGGCCTGAAAGGGGAATTGTTCGACGGTGCGCTGAACACCTCGGTTGCGCTGTTCCGCTATGACCACGAAAACCATGCGGTGCTCGATCGCAGCGGGCCTATGGATTGCGATGGCTGGTACTGCTCGACAGCCTCGGGCAAGGTGCGCAGCCAGGGCCTGGAAGCGCAGGTCAGTGGTGAAGTGCTGAGCGGCCTGCAAGTCATGGCCGGCTACGTCTATAACACCACCCGCTACCTGGAAGACGGCGACTACAAGGACAAGGTCTACAGCACCTGGACGCCCAAGCACCAGCTCAAGCTATGGGCCGACTACACCCTGCCGGGCGACTGGAGTCGTGCCTCGGTGGGCCTGGGTACCACCGCGGTCACCGGCACCACTTCCTACGACCACGTGTTCGACCTGCCGGGCTATGCGATCTGGGATGCGCGGGTGGCGTACAAGGTCAGCGACGAAATCACCGTCGCGGCCAACCTCAACAACCTGCTGGACAAGACCTACTACCGGTCGGCGTACAACACCATCGACTACAACAACTACTACGGTGACCCGCGTAATGTGATGTTCAGCGTGAAATACACGCCGCAGTTCTGAGGCGGGGTTCGGCGCAGGCCTTCCTGTCATCGCAAGGTGACGGGAGGGCTGCCGGAACTTCGCGACAACGCTTCATATCCTTGATCGACCATCCGCTCTCCGCGACAAACCCTTCACCGCGATATACAACAACGGCCCCAACGAAACGAACACCGCCGTCAGCAGCAGATACGGCAGCACTCCCCTCCACGACTCCCCCCGCGACCGCGCATCCCCGAGCATCCATACGCACGCCAACCCGGCCATCAAATACAGGTCGATTACCAGTTGCGCCGTATCCGGACTGGAGATCAACTCCACCCCGAAGGCCAGCAACGATTGCTCGGCGATCGCCATCGCCCACGCGGTGTGCAGTGCAAAGATGATGAACAGGGCGAGCGCCCCGATACGAACAGCCATTTCCTATCCTCCTGATTGGGCAATGCCCTCAAGGTAGTGATAGGGTGACCCGCACCTCAATGACCTCCCAGGTCATGGACGCCACGAACAAGGATCGTCACAGTCGCCCCATGAGCCCGCGCCCGTTCCATTCCCTGAACCCAGCCACCCACGCCGGGCAGCACCTGCGCCAGTTGCGCCGGCAAGCCGGCCTGAGCCAGCTCGGCCTGTCGCTGGCCTGCGGGATTTCCCAGCGTCACCTCAGCTGCATCGAGACCGGCCGCGCCAAGGCCGGGCCGAGCACCCTGCATGCCCTGCTGTCGGCGCTGGATGTGCCGCTGGAGCAGTGCAACGAGGTCTTTCTCGCGGCCGGTTATGCGCCGCGCTATCAGGCCTCGGCCCTGGGCACCCCGGCACTGGAAATGATCCACACCGCCATCGGCCACCTGCTCCAGGCGCAGAACCCGGCACCGGCGATTGCCCTGGACAGCGACTGGAACATCATCGCCGCCAATGCCGGCGCCACCCTGCTGGTCGCCATGACCGGCGCTCAGGCGGCCGACCCGCAAAGCCTCAACCTGCTGGACACCCTGCTGCGCCCCGGCGGTCTCGGCGATCACCTGGCCAATGCCGCCCAGATCCGCAGCATCACCTGGCAACGGGCAAACCGCGAGGCTTTGGGCAACCCCGGGCTCGCCAGACGCCTGCAAGACCTGCCAGCGCCCAAAGCGACGATACCGGCAGAAGACCCGGCGCCACTGATCCTTACTCGGGTGAACACGCAGCACGGCGAACTGAAGTTTCTCTCGACCTTCACCACCTTCGGCATGCCACAGGACATCAGCGTGGCGTCGCTGCGCATCGAGCATCTGATTCCGGCGGATGACGCCACCTGGGCGGCGATGAGGGCTGCCCAACAGCAGAGAGCCTGACCAGCCTCACGGCGTCCAATCCACCCCATGCTCCTCCAGATACACATCCACCGCCGCGCCCACGGTCGGCTGGAACACCGCCGTGCCGATATGCGCCAGCACCTCCAGGCGCTGCAGTTTCTCCTTCACCGGGTCTTTCACCTCGGCGAAACGCAGTTCGATGCCGTCGTTGCGCAGCAGTTGCTCCAGCTCGATCAGCATGTCCGCCGAGGTGACGTCGACGCTTGTCACCGGCTCGGCCGCGATGACGATGCGCCGCACCTTGTCCGGCGCCTGGGCGACCGCCTGCAACACGCAGTTCTGGAACAGCTCGGCATTGGCGAAAAACAGCGGCGCATCCCAGCGGAACAGCACCAGTCCCGGCACCCGGCGGGCATCCGGGTAGCGGCTGATATCGTGGTAGCCGCGAATCCCGGCAACCCGCCCCAACACCGCGTAATGCGGGCGCCAGCCATCCCAGAGAAACTCGATCACCGCGATCACCACCGCAAGGCCGATACCCGGCACCGCGCCGAGCACCACCACGCCGACGAAGCAGGTCATCGACAGCCAGAATTCCCATTGCTGGATGCGGTAGATGCGCCGCAGGTCCTTGAACTCGAACAGGCCAATGGCCGCGGCGATCACCACCGCCGCCAGGGCACTGCCTGGCAGATGCTTGAGCAGATCCGGCCCGAACAGCAGCAACAGCGCCACACCCAGCGCACCGAACACCCCGGCGAGCTGGGTACGGGCGCCGGCCGCTTCGGCCACCGGGGTACGCGACGAGCTGCTGCTGACCGGAATGCCCTGGAACAACCCGGTGGCGAGGTTGGCCATGCCCAGGCCGATCATTTCCTGGTTGGCGTCCACCGGGGAACTGGTCCGGGCCGCGTAGGTACGCGACAGCACGCTGGTGTCGGCGAAGGACACCAAGGCCACGGCGAAACCGCCGATCAGCACGGCCTGCACATCCGCCGCATCGATCAGCGGCAAGGCAAAGTCCGGCAGGCCCTGGGGCAACGAGCCGGTAACCTGTACACCATGTTCAGCCTCAAGATTGAACAGCCACGCCGCCAGGGTCGCAGCCACCACCGCAATGAGAATCCCCGGTATCCGTTCGAAGCGCTTGAGCAGCAGAATGATCGCCAGGCTGCCGCCGCCGATGGCGAAGGCGTGCCAGTTGGCCTTGCCGTCGAACAGGGAACTGAACAGGTGCCAGACATCCTGCAGCGGCCCGTCGCTGTCGAACTGGATGCCGAAGAGCCTGGGCGTCTGGCTGATCAGCACGGTCAGGGCGATGCCGTTCATGTAGCCATAGCGGATCGGCTTGGACAGCAGCTCGGTGATAAAGCCCAGGCGCAACACCCCGGCCGCCAGGCAGACCAGTCCGGAAACCAGGGCCATGGCGCTGGCCAGGGTGATCGCCTTGAGCGGGTCGCCGGCGGACAGCGGCAACACCACGGCAAGAATGATCGCCACCAGGGCCGAGTCGGGACCGAGCACCAGGATCCGGCTGGGCCCGAAGATCGCGTAGGCCAGCAGCGGCACGATGGTCGCGTAAAGGCCGTAGATCCCGGGCACGCCCGAGGCCTGGGCGTAAGCGATGCCCACCGGCACCAGCATGGCGGTCAGCACCAGGCCGGCGAGCAGGTCCCTGGGCAACCAGGCGAGAGAATAGCTGCGCAACAACTGCAAGCCCGGCAGCCAGCGACGCCATGGCCTGGCGGGCGGGACGGGGGTGTTCGACGGCGGGTGTTGCATGGGCACTTCCTTGGCGATGGGGATGCGTCAAGGAATCTAGCAAGGATGGGGCTTTTCGTGGGGCTCTTGCGGCCTCATCGCTGGCAAGCCAGCTCCCACAGGTTGTGTGTCAGGCCCAGGTCCCGTGGCCGGCTCGGAACCCTGTGGGAGCTGGCTTGCCAGCGATGAGCATAGGTATCTACACATCTTAATCAGGCACAACACGGACCCTGTGTGGGCTGTTAGCCGCGATTGGGCGCGAAGCGGCCATAAAACCGATGCACTCGGTGTGTCAGGCAGATCTGGGACTTAGGTTTTACGACGGCTTCGCCGCCGATCGCGCGGTCCGGCGTCCCGGCTAACAGCCGCTCCCACAAGGTCCGTGTTGTACCTGATAGAGATGTGTAGATACCCATGCAGCGATGAGGCCCGCAAGAACGACGCAATCACAACACCGGACGCACCTGCTCCACCCACTCCCGCACCGACGCCCGCTGCCATTGCCGCGCCGCGTAGTCCTGCAAGCGCTGCGGCACGGCATCACCGTTGAGGATCAGGCGATTGAGCATCACCGCCAGGTCGACATCAGCGATCGACCATTCGCCGCACAGGTACTCGGCCCCCTCCGGCAACCAGGCCTCCACCGCCGCGATCAGCTTGCCCGCCGCCGCCTGCCCCGCTTCCGACAGCGGTCCGTTCTTCACGCCGTAGAACACCACCACCGTAGAGCGCTCCTCACGGATCGGCATCAGGTCGCTGCGCACCCAGGCCTGCACCTGGCGGGCACGAGCACGCAGCACCGGGTCGCGGGGATAGATCGCCGTTTCGGGGAACAGATCTTCGAGGTATTCGGTAATGGCCGAGGATTCGGTCAGGGCCAGATCGTCATGGACCAGGGTCGGCACGCGCCGGGTCAGGGACAGGCGGGCGTAATCCTGCGCCTGGTTCTGGCCCTGGTCGAGATCGACCAGCACGGTTTCGAAATCCAGACCCTTTTCCCGCAAAGCCACATACACCGACATGGCGTAGGGGCTGACATAGCGGGCATCGACGAACAGGCGGAACTGACTCATGGCGCGATCTCCTTGGTTGAGGAGATCACGCTATGAGGTTTGCGACGGGAAATACAATCCAATGTTTTCATGGGGGTATTCCGCAGCGGAATACTCCCGCCCGCCTCAAGGTTGCTTCACCCCGTCCTCCGGCATACCGGGCTCGAGTTGCTCGGCCAGTTCATAGCTGAACATGAACTGATCGGTGCTCTCGAATCTCACCCTGAGCAACGGCAGGAAGCGCCCGGTCTCGTTGAAGTAATCGCGCTGGATGAACTGCGCCCTGGCCAGACTACCGCCGCCCAAGGGGTCATAGTAGAAGCCTTCCATCGGCAGCTGCGTCGGAATGTCCTGTGGCCAGGCGGCAAGCAGTATCTCGTTGTAGCCATCACGCAAATCCGGTCTGGAATCACGAACTACGATACTCAACTGGAACTGCTCGACCGTAGGGGCAAAAGGACAACTCAGTCCGGGATGCGGGGTGACCTCCATCCATTTCTGGTAGCTGGTGATTCCCAAGGTATCGCAGCGGATGGCCTCGGCGCAGTCGTCTCCAGGCCCCCCGGTACCTGCTTCGTCGGGATAGGCGCAGCGCAGCGTGACCGGATGCGCAGAAGGCTCGCTCAAGGACTTGAAGACCAGACCGTAGGGTCTGAACAACTTCTGGATACCCAGATCCCTGCGCAGATACGAGAACGACACCACGTTGTCATCGATGTTGTGCGCCTGCAGATTCCACGCATGACGCGTGGTGAGCGATCCGGTGCCCCGAACCAGAACCCCATTGCAGTAATACGCCGGCCGCCCATCGGGACAGGTCATCGCCACATCGGCAAAGCGGTGGTTCAGGCGGTCCGCCACGGTAAACCCATTACTCAGCTGATCATCCGGGCGATACGCGAAGATCAGCCCATTCGGTTCCTTGAGGTTCACCCGCAGCACCGGCAGCCACAGCCCGGTGTGCTGGAAGTACCTGCGCTGATCGGCCTGCGCCGCCAACAGCGCATCGGCCTGCGAGTCGAGGTAGAACAGGCCGCGAAACGGAATACGGCCAGCCCGCTGGTCGTCCCAGTTCCGGACCATGACCGCCGTCGCTTGCCGCGACCAGACCAACCCCATCGAATCGTGCGCCAGCAAGGCAGCGTTGAATTGCTTGGCGTCCCGGGTACTCAGGGAGCACTGACGTTCGGCGATGGTGTCGTGGCTGCGGAAGAAATCGACCCAGGCCGGAGCATCCAGCACGCCATGGGCCGCGCAGGAGCTCGGGTCGGGTTCCTGGGTAGCCTTGATCTCGGGGGACTGGCAACCGAACTGCGTCCAGGTCTCGTTCATGCTCAACGGGAAGGGATAGATGCACAGCGGCTCGACCGGCTTTTCCCCCTGCTCGGCTTGCGCCGCCGACAGGAAGATCGCGCCATGCGGCCGGGACAGTTGCTCGATGCCGAGATCGCCGCGCAGATAGACCGCCGTCGCCGCACCCAGGGTTTTCTCCAGTGGGTCGAGCAGCCAGAACGGCTCTGGGCTGTCGCTGCTGCGACGGACCAGCACGCCGGAACACTCATGGGCAGGACGTTCGAAATTCGCACCGCAGCCCTCGACCACCGTGCGGTAAGCGGTATTCAACTCTTCGGCGAGGCGCTCGCCATCGACATCGGCCTGGACCTGCGCAACTGCGAGCAAGGCAGCGGCCAGCGCCAAGGCCTGGAGAAGGGACGCAAAGACATGGGGCAGCACTCCTGTGAGCCCGAACGGGCATCACCGGAGCGCTTGCAAGCAAGGGCGGATGCCGGACGGTTGGATGTGACGGTAAATCCGGGGCAACGCATGAGCCCCACCCGGGTTTACGGTCCACCTGCGCTCCCACATGCTCAAACCGACCAGCGCAACGGATCGTGTGACAGTCCGAGTATAGGAGACCGTCAGTTGACCCGCTGCGCACCTCGTCGGCTGTCAGAACTTCATCTGCCACTGCCCTACCAACGCATGGTTACGGCTGTTGCTGCCCAGCTCGCCGTTGTAGCCCAGGCCCACCGATTGCGTCGCACTCACGCCCAGTTCCAGCCCCGCCTCGACCACCAGGCTGTCACGATCCAGCGCACTGCCTTCGACGCTGAAGGCGTCGCCACCGGCAATGAACGCCTGGCGGGTGCGGGTATCGACATCGCCATAGACATGCCGCCAGCCCAGGCTCGCCCGCGGCGTCAGGCTCATGCCGTTGTCCAGTTGGCCAAGATGGGCCAGGCGTACGCCAAAGGTACTGGTGACGTTGTCCTGGGTATCGCCGTCCACCGCCAGCGCGGCGTCGCCACCCTTCTCGCGGTAGGCGTCGCGGTGATATCGCTGGTAGCCGAGGTTGGCGAACGGCTCGGCACTCAGGCGACCGCTGCCCATGGCGTAGCCCAGTTCGGCAAAGGCCTGCTGGCTGTCGGCGTCGTAGTCGCCCTTGATGCGCTCGTTGAAACCGCTGAAGGCCAGGTCGCGCTTGCTGTCACCCTGGTGACCGCTGTAGGCCGCCCCCAGGCGCAGGGCCAGCGGACCACTCTGGCGTACCGCGTAGACACCGGCATGCCAGCTGTCGACCTTGCCGTCCAGGCCCGTGGCATCCAGCCGGGTATTGGAATAACCGCCCAGCACGCCGAGACGCCAATCGCTATCCAGCGCCCAGTCCAGGCCCAGCACCGCGCCGCCGGTACGCTGCTCCAGCGCGCTGCCGCCATGGCTGCCGTCGACCTTGCCGTAGCTGCCCAGGGCCTGGACCCACAGACGCCCGCGGGCATTCGGATCGTTGAGGTTGCGCAGCCCCTCGGGCACGCCGGTGGCGGCCAGCAGCGGCGTGTCTTGCTGATTCATGCCAACCAGCAACCCGGCCGTGCTGCCCATGCACTGCATGGCGCCGAGCATGGTGTTGCCCACCTGCGTGCTGCCGCTCAGGGTGGCAGCGGCCAGGTTGGCGGTGTTGCTCGCGGACAGTTGCTCGATGGCGCCACCGGCACTGGCGCTGCTGGTGTTGAGCAGCGCGCTGTACAGGCGGCTGTCGCTGCCGAGGCTACCCAGAGCGCGCGCCGCGGCGGCGCCGTTGCCGGTTTGTGAATACTGCTCGAAGGCCACGTCGTTGCGGGTGTAGGTCAGGCCGACGGAAGTGGCGGTGTAGCTCAGGGTCGGGGTGAGGAAGGCGTAGTCGCTGGTGACCTTGCCGAAGGTGCCGTCGATAGCACCGGCGGTCAGCACGGTGTACTGGCTTTTCCACGGATACTCGCCGGACGACGGCGCAACGTTCAGGGTGGCACCATTCAGATGGGCAGTGCCGCTGACACTGATCGGCGCGCTGCTGCCATCGGCATTGACGCCGTAGACCAGGCTCGCGCCGCTGCCGAAGCTCAGGTCACCATTGATTGTGGCCACGCCCAGGCCGGTGTTGGTCAGCAGGCTGCCGTTGATGGTCAGACCGCCCACCGAGCCACCGCCGGCGTAGACGCCACCCTGGTCGACGGTCATGGCGCCAAGAATGCTGCCCTGGTTGACCAGGGTCGCGCCCGAGGTCACGGTGCCGCCCTGGCTGAAATCGTTGCTGCTGCTCAGGGTCCAGCGGCCGCCGCTGACCATCAGCTTCTCGAAGTTGGCGCTGTTGCCGAAGCTGCCGGTACCGTCGAGGGTCAGGGTGTCGATGCCGTCTCCAGCGTCCACCAGGCCATTGAAACGCCCCCCGGTGGTGACGATCAGGCTGTCATTGCCGGCGCCCATGCTCAGGGCCAGGCCGTTGCCGCCGCTGATCAGGCCGCTGTTGGTCACGGTGTCGTCGTAGGGGCCGATCAGCTTGATGCCAAAGCCGTTCTCACCCTCGATCACACCGGCGTTGCTGATCTGCGTGACGGCCACGCCGGGACCCTCGGCGCCATCGTCGACCAGGATGCCGTTGTCGACGCTGCGAATGATACCGCTGGCAGTGTTGACGATAGTGCCGCCGCCCATGGCGATGCCTTCGCTGCCGTTGGGCCGCCCGCCGCTGTCGACACCCTTGGCGCCCAGGCCCTGGATGATGCCTTCGTTGTAGATATGGCCGATGTTGTCGATGTCCACGCCATCGCCGTCGCCATTGATCTTGCCGTCGGCAATGGCACCGGTGATGACGCCGCCGGCGTAGTTGAACACCGTACCGAAACCGTCGGAGCCAAAGCCCGAGCCGTTGCGCCCGGTGACCTCGCCGTAGTTGTAGAGGGTGGCGTCGGTCTTCAGGTCGATACCGTGGCGGTCGGCGCTGATGCTGCCGTAGTTGTACACGGTGACGCCGGTGGAGGTGCCGATCTTGATGCCGTCGAACTTCTGGTCAAGGCCGTCCTTGTCCTGCGGCGCGGTGTCGGTGTAGATGCGTCCGTAGTTGGTGACCACGGCGTTGGAGCCGGTCTTGATCGCATCGTTGCCCACCGCATGGATCACCCCGCTCGTCTCGTTGGTGAGGGTGGTGGTGAACTTGGCGTTGTTCAGGGTTTCCAGATCGATGGCCTGGCCGTCGCCGATGGACTCGATGGTCCCGGCGTTGGTGATCTTCAGGGTGCCGCCGGCGGTGGGGTTGGTCTGGAAGCGCAGGCCATCGTTGACGCCCTGGATCAGCGCACCGGCCTGGTTGTTGATCACATAGGCGCTGACATCCTCGCCCTCGTCCTTGGTATCGATGCCGCGAGCGGTGGTGGAGCGGATGATCCCGGCATTGTTCACGGTCAGGGTGGTGCCGCTGGTGTGCTTGGGCAGGATCACCCCGTCGTCCTTGCTCGACACGATGCTGCCGCTGGCCGACACCGACAGGGTGTCGCCCTTCTTCAGTTCCAGGGTATCGGTGGTGGCGCTGGTGACCGAATAGTCCTTGGCCAACAGCGACGGAGCGAAGGAAGCGCTGGCGAGGGCGACGCAGAGAGCAAGGCGATGACGGGTGAAAAGCATGGGCTGGCGACCATTATCGTTATGAGAAGGTCGCCTAATATGGCCAGTCGATATTACGGTTTGATTGATTGGCTTTGTCTCAGTTAATCCCGGCGCAAGTTTCGGAGTGCCTTCTCCTCCGCCAGCCGCCAACCTGAATACCTCTCTCGCAAAGGTCTTCCGGCATGCAAACCCGCCTCGCCCTCGACGCTCCCGAACCCGCCTTGCAGCAGGCGCTGGAGCAATCAGGCCATGCCCTGCTACCGGCCCTGCTCGACGCCGAACAGTGCCGGCAACTGGTGGACCTGTACCCGCAACCGGACCTGTTCCGCTCGCGCATCCTGATGGCCCGCCACGGCTTCGGGCGCGGCGAGTACCAGTACTTCCGCTATCCGCTACCCCGCTTGGTCGAGCAGTTGCGCCAGGACTTCTATCCACTGCTGGCCTCGATCGCCAACACCTGGAGCGCCCGGCTGAACCTCGCCGAACGCTATCCGGCCAGCCTGCCCGGCTTTCTCCAGCGCTGCCAACAGGCCGGTCAGCTCCGTCCCACGCCACTGCTGCTGCGCTACCAGCCCGGCGACTACAACTGCCTGCATCAGGATCTCTACGGCGACCTGCATTTCCCCTTGCAGATGGCGGTCCTGCTGTCGCAGCCGGGCCGCGATTTCAGCGGTGGCGAATTCTGCCTGACCGAGTACTCCAGCCACGAGCACCGTGCCGAGGTGGTGCCCCTGCGCCAGGGCGATGCAGTGATCTTCCCCGTGGCCGCGCGCCCCGTAGCGGGTTCGCGCGGCGGCTGGCGCAAGGTGCTGGCGCGTCATGGTGTCAGCCAGGTGCTGTCGGGCCAGCGCCACACCCTGGGAGTGATCTTTCATGACGCTCGCTGACCTGCTCGAACATCTGGAAAAGGACGGCTACCTGCTGCTTCCCGGCTATCTGGACAGCGATCAGTTCGGCTCCTGCGGCCTGCTCCAGACCCTCAAGGCAACCTTCTACCCGCCGCTGGCGCAACTGGCCAACCACTGGAACACACTGCTCGACCAGCCCGGCAGCTACCCGCAACAGCTCGCCGAGCTCCACAGGCAAGGCCAGGACGCAGACCGGCACCAGGATCGCTCGCGCTTCACCCGCCTGGACGAACAGCAGTACCAGCCCTTGCGCCACTACCCCGAAGCCTTCCCGCTGCACCTGTGCGCACTGTTCTCCAGGCCAGGCGATGACTTCAGCGGCGGCGAACTGCTGCTGACCGAGCAACGCCCGCGCATGCAGTCGCGCCCCCGGGTGGTGCCGCTGCGCCAGGGCGATATCGCCATCATCCCCAGTGCCCAGCGCCCGGTCAGCGGTGCGCGGGGCTATTACCGGGTCGCTACGCGCCACGGAATCAGCCGGGTACAGCATGGCGAACGGCGCGGGCTGGAGCTGTTTTTCGACCTGTGACGCGCACCTCATTTCCGCGGCGTCCCGGCAACCATTCGGCAGACCGCCCGGGGCATCACTGAATTAGCCGTGCGTTTCGTGGTCAGTCAGGGGCACACCATGGACGACCCGCACTCACGGAGGAGCTACCGCATGCTCGGCGCCCTGCTCGACAAAGTCTTCAACCGTCCCCTCGACGCCCACGGCTTCGCCCGCAAGATGATCGACGCTGCCCGTGGCGCGGGCTATCGCGAACCGCTCGACTACCTGCCCGACGAGTTCCGCCTGCGTCACGGCGATGGCGCGTATTTCAACCTGCACAACGCCTTTCGCGACTACCAGAATGCCGAGCGGCCGAAGAAGGCCGCAGTGATCGAAGGCTACGTGGCGACCCTGCTGCGCTCGCGGGACAAGGCCGCGCGCAGCTTCGCCGAGGTCCGCCCGCTGCTGCGTCCGGTGATCCGCAACCTGGCCATGCTCGAAGAAGTACGTCTGCACCATCTGCGCAGCGCCGGCGGCGATGCCGGCTACGAGGTGATCCACCGCACCCTGGGCAAGGACTGCGTGACCCTGCTCGCCGTCGATCATCCGGAGTCCACCTCGACCCTGACCAAGGGGCCGGAACCGCACTGGGGCGTGAGCATGGACGAGGCCCTGGGCATCGCCCTGGACAACCTGCGGGCAAGCACCGAGGACGCCTTCGAGGAGATCATCCCCGGGCTGTATATCGGCCGCTGGGGCGACGGCTACGACATCAGCCGCGCCCTGCTGCCGGATGTACTGCAACGGGCGCCGATCAAGGGCCAGCCGGTGTTCATGATTCCCAGCAACGACGTCCTGCTGGTGGCCGGCGACCGCGACGAGCCGGCCTTGCGGCAGATGGTCGAGTTGAGTTTCAAGGCCCAGGAGAACGGCCGCGCCGTGTCCAGCCAGATGCTCACCTACCAGGACCAGCGCATCGTTGCCTTCAAGTCCGACGACCAAGCACTGCTCGCGCGCCTCGCCACCCTCGACCACCTGTTGCTGCAAGGTGCTTATCACGCGCAGAAGGAACTGCTCGACAAGCTCCACGAAGAACTTAGCGAAGACCTGTTCGTCGCCACCTACATGCTCTATGAACTGGCCGACAGCGGCGGCCGCACCTTCTCCATGTGCAGCTGGACCCAGACCGTCGACAGCCTGCTGCCCAGGACCGACCGGGTGGCGCTGGTGGAGCTGGGTGCGGATGGGGTGAGCCATACCCGCCTGGTGGAATGGGCCGAGATCGAAGGCAAGGCTGGCGGATTGCTGGAGCAGGTCAGCCTGTATCCGCCGCGTTATCGGACCCTGGGCTTTCCTTCGGCCGATCAGTTGCAGCGGATGGCGGTGCTTGGCTGAAGATTTGCCGGCATCTGGCAGGACCTCATCGCTGCATGGGTATCTACACATCTTTTTCGCTCTGTGCTGGTGCTGCGAGCTAACCATTCACTCTGCTGGTCTGTGCTGTTCCTGCTGGCCCTATCGCTGGCAATGCCAGCTCCCA
>NZ_JBMDIJ010000073.1:0-30589 GCF_057808595.1 Pseudomonas sp. FG98
GTTAGCCGCGATCGGCGGCGAAGCCGTCGTAAAACCTGAGTCCCAGACCTGCCTGGCACACCGAGGGCACAGGTTTCATGGCCGCTTTGCGGCCAATCGCGGCTAACAGCCCCCACAGGTACACGGCGACCTGTGGCTTTGTGGTTGGTCTCAAGTTGTGTAGATACCCATGCAGCGATGAGGCCATCAGCACCACCCCAAGTGGATTGCCTTGCCAGCCAATCCTGGCCCCACTAACCTTGCCGCCTTTCCCGCATTCCCGCCGAGCCACCATGTCCCGCAGCACTTCCCGCACCACCGGCCGCCCCACCCTGGCCGAAGTCGCCCGGCTTTCCGGAGTGTCGCCGATCACCGTCTCCAGGGCCCTGCGCGGGGTGGCCACGGTGGCGCCGGAGCTGGTGGAGAAGGTCCGTATCGCTGCTGCCCAGCTGGGCTATGTGGCCAACCCCGCTGCCCGTGCCCTGGCCTCGGCCCAGGGCCAGTCGGTGGCGGTGCTGATTCCGTCGCTGTCCAACCAGCTGTTCGTCGAAACCCTCGATGCCATCCATGAGGTCCTGCGCCCGCGCGGGCTGGAAGTGATGATCGGCAACACTCACTACGATGCCGCCGAAGAAGAAAGCCTGATCCGCCATTACCTCGCCCATCAGCCCCGCGGCCTGCTGCTCACAGGTTTCGAACAGAGCGAGGCGGCGCGGCAGATGCTCGCGCTGAGCCGGGTACCTTGCGTGCACATGATGGAACTGGCTGACGACCCGGATGTGCTGTCGGTGGGCTTTTCCCAGTACGAGGCCGGCCATGCCGTGGCCCGCCATCTGATCGAGCGCGGTCGCCGCCGCCTTGGCTTTATCGCCGCCCAGCTCGACTCCCGGGTGCTGCAGCGTGCCGAGGGCTTCCGCCAGGCGCTGCGCGAGGCCGGGCTGCATGATCCGGCACTGGAGCTGCTGGTACCGCAGCCTTCGTCCATCGGCCTGGGCGGCGAGCTGTTCAGCCAACTGATGGCTGCCCATGACGATATCGACGGGATCTTTTTCTGCAACGACGACCTGGCCCACGGCGCGATGTTCCAGGCCCAGCGCCAGGGCGTTCGGGTGCCGGAGCAGGTGGCGATGGTCGGTTTCAACGACCTGCCGGCCTCGGCGCACATGGTGCCGCGCCTGAGCTCGGTGCGCACGCCGCTGGCTGCGGTCGGGCGGCAGGCGGCCGAGGCGCTGCTCGATCTGCTCGATGGCAAGCCGCGAAAAAACGCGCGCCAGGACCTCGGTTTTACCCTGATGACCCGCGAAAGCAGCTGAAACAGCCGATAAATGGTCGGGGTAGCGCGCTTGCGAGGCGCCTTGGCCCATCTATGCTGAGCACAATTCCGCCAATGGAGTGTGCGTGACATGTTCGACTCCCATCGCAAATCGGATCTGGCAGAAATCGAGCGGTGTAATCGGGCGCTGGCTGAAGCCAACGCCAAGCTGGCAGCGATCAGCCATTCCATGGCCATGATCGAGTTCAGTCCCGATGGAGTAGTACTCGACGCAAACGAGCATTTTTGCAAAGCCATGGGCTACAGCCTCGACGAGATCCGCGGCCAGCATCACCGGATCTTCTGCGAGGAGGCCTACACCAAGGGCGAGGAATACCGCCAGCTCTGGCGCGACCTGGCCCGTGGCGAGCCCCGTAGTGGCACCTTTCTCAGGCTCAACCGCAGGCACCAGGAAATCTGGCTGGAAGCCAGCTACATGCCGGTGTTCGGCAGCAATGGCGTCGTCACCAGTATCATCAAGGTGGCCAGCGATATCACCGCGCGGGTGGTCCATGAGCACGAGGCCGACTGCCTGCTCAACGCGATCGGCCGCTCCATGGCGGTGATCGAGTTCACTCCGGAAGGGCGGGTGATCAAGGCCAACGACAACTTCCTGCACACCATGCACTACCGCCTCGACGAGGTGGTCGGTCAGCACCACAGCCTGTTCTGCCACAAGAGCGAAAGCGAATCGGCGGACTACAAGGCCTTCTGGGCCTCGCTCAATCGCGGCGAATACCACTCGCACCGTTTCGAGCGGGTCAACAAGCTGGGGCAGATGGTCTACCTGGAAGCTTCGTACAACCCGATCTTCGATACCAACGGCCGGCTGTACAAGGTGGTCAAGTTCGCCAGCGACATCACCCACCAGGTCTGCACCCAGCAGTCTGCCGCCGAGGCCGCCCATGCAACTTCGGTGCAGAACGACGCCTGCGCGCGCAAGGGCTCGGAGGTGGTGCAGCAGACGGTGCATGTGATCGAAGAGATTTCCCACGACCTCAATGAAGCGGCGCGCAGCATCGATGCGGTGAGTCGTCAGTCGGAGCTGATCGGCAAGATCGTCCTGACCATCCGCGGCATCGCCGACCAGACCAACCTGCTGGCGCTGAATGCGGCCATCGAAGCGGCCCGGGCCGGTGAGCACGGGCGCGGGTTCGCCGTGGTCGCCGAGGAGGTGCGCAATCTTGCGGCACGCACCAGCAAGGCCACGGTGGAGATCGTCGAGGTGGTGCGGCAGAACCATGATTTGTCGTTGAGCGCGGTGGCCAGCATGCAATCCAGCCTGAGCCGCACCGGGCTTGGGGTGGAGCTGGCCAACGAGGCGGGCGAGGTGATCCTGGAAATCCAGCAAGGCTCGCAGCATGTGGTGGATGCGATCAGCCAGATCAGTTCGACCTTGCAACTGCACTGATTTTTAGTATGGGTATCTACACATCTTGAGCAAAGACCGACGCGGTCCCGGTAGGAGCTGCTTTAGCTGCGATGGACCGCGCAGCGGTCCCAAATCCTGTCTCTCCAGTGAGCCTGGAGAAACGCGTCAGGCCGGACAATGTGAATCCATGATTCGGCTTGGTCAGAGACTCGTGCGGGATGGTTTTGGGACCGCTGGCGCGGTCCATCGCAGCTAAAGCAGCTCCTACCTGGATCGCGCCGCACGGACGGTTTGTGTAAACCGTCCTGCTCAGCCCCCGGTCGCCAGGCGCGTCAGCAATCTCTCCAGGCTTCCCTCCAGTCGGGCCTTCAGCGCCTGCAACTGCTGATCCTCCAGACCTTCGGCACAGCCCTGTTCGAGGGCATCGCAGTGCGCTACCAGCCCGCGCGCCTTGAGCATCTTCATGCCTCCGCGAATCCTGTGGGCCAGGGCCTTCAGCTGGGCGAGGGGAGTGTCCGGCCCCAGCTTGCGCAACGCCGCCAGGTCCTCCTCGGTACTGCGGGCCAGTTGCTCCACCAGCCGCCTGATCATCTGCGGGTCATCCTGGGTCAGGTGGCGCAGTTCATCGAGGTCGAAGCCGCTGTCGTCTTCCACTGCCAGGGGCTGCAAGGCGCCGAGGTGGCTGCGCAAGGCGCCCAGCCCGATCGGCTTGAACAGGCAGTCGTCCATCCCCGAGGCCAGGCAGCGCTCGCGCTCCTCGGCCTGGGCGTTGGCGGTCAGGCCGAGGATCAGGCAGCGCCGGCGCTTGTCGCTGAGTTCTTCGGCGCGTACCGCACGCACCAGTTGATGGCCGTCCATGCCCGGCATGTTGCAGTCGGTGATCAGTACGTCGAAATCGCCATCGCGCCACATCTGCAAGGCGAGAGTGCCATTGTCCGCCTGGCTGACGCGGTGGCCGAGCACATCCAGCTGCTTGCCCAGCAGCATCAGGTTGGCCGGGTAGTCATCCACCACCAGGATGTCCAGTGCTGTGGTGCTGGCCGGGCTTTGCGGTGCGTCCGGCGGTGCGCATTCCTGCGCGCCGGCCCAGGGCAGCGACAGGATCACTTCGGCGCGGCTGCCTTGTTCGGGTTCGCTGGACAGGTGCAATGTGCCGCCCATCAATTCGCACAGGGTCCGGCTGATCACCAGGCCCAGTCCGCTGCCCTGGCCAGCCGGCTGTTGCCCGGCCTGGGCGAAGGGGCTGAACAGGCGTGCCTGGTCCGCGGTGCTGATGCCGATGCCGCTGTCTTCCACCACCAGTTTGACCTGTGCACCATGCTCCTGCGCTTCCACTATCAACTCGACGCGCACGTCCCCGTGCTCGGTGAACTTGATCGCGTTGCTTAGCAGATTGGCCAGCACCTGGCGCAGGCGCAGGGGGTCCACTGCCAGCGGTCGGGTGGCGCTCGGCAGGGCGAGGCGCAGTTCCAGGCCCTTGAGCCGCGCGCTGCTCTCGAACACCCGGGCGGTGGCGCGAACCAGCGCCGGCAGATCGGTGGGCTCGGGCGCAAGGGCCATATGGCCGGCCTCGATGCGGGCGATGTCGAGGACATCGCCGATCAGTTCGAGCAGGGCGCTGGCAGAGTCGAAGGCGACCTGCAACGACGGCTGGTCGATGCGCCCCTGCCGGGCATCCTTCAGGGCCAGTTCGAGCAGGCCGATTACCGCGTTCATCGGCGTGCGGATTTCATGGCTCATGGTGGCGAGGAAGGTGCTCTTGGCATGGTTGGCGCTGTCGGCCTGTTCCTTGGCCAGGCGCAGTTCGTGCAGCAGGCCCTCGGTGATCTGCAATTGCTGTTGCAGGGCCTGTTCGGCGGCGCTGCGCTGGGCGATCAGGCGGCGCAGGTAGCGATTCCACAGGACCACCGCGGCAATCGCCAAACCGGCTGCCAGCAGGATCTGCAGGACCAGCCCGCGGTAGTTGCGCCAGGGGTTGTCGCTGATCAGGGCGTTGGTGCGCCAGCGGTTGGCGAGCAGGGTCATTTCGTCCGGCTCGATGCTCAGCAGGGTCTTGTCGAGGATGCTGTGCAATCGGTTGTCGCCACGGGCGGTGGCGAAGGCCGCGGTGGCCGGGCTGTCATCCAGCAGCGCGGCGATGCGCAGGCGGTCCTTGAACAGGCGGCTGATGAAGTAGGCGGCATTGATCTGCGAACTGATCGCGGCGTCGGCACGGCCCTGGGCCACGTACTCCATCAGGGCCAGCGGGTCGTCCACTTCGATCAGTTCGATGTCGGGATGCTCGCGGCGCAGGGTATCGGCGAACGGCGTACCGCGAATCAGCGCCAGGCGCTTGCCCTGCAAGTCTTCGGCGGTGTCCGGGGCATCGGGGCGGATGGAGGTGACCAGCACCCGCGGCGTGGTCAGGTAGGGGCGGGTGAAGGTCAGGCCGCGGGCGCGTTCGCCGCCGTAGGGCAGGGCGGCGATCATATCGGCCTGGCCACTTTCAACCAGATGGATCATCTCCGCCACGCTCGCGGCTTCGAGGGTCTGGAAGCGCAAGCCGGTGCGCAGGCTGATCTGCTCCAGAAGGTCGGCGGTGATGCCGCGGAACTGCTGCTTGTCGTCGAGGAAGGTCAGTGGCGCGAAGTACTTGTTGATCACCACCTTCAGCGTTGGATGGCGGCGGATCCAGTCCTGCTCCTCGGCGCTCAGGTGCAAGACGCCACGGTTCAGCAGCGGGCTGTTGAGACCGTTGCTCCAGCGCCGCGCGACATTGATCCGGTCGCTCTCCGAGAGACTTGCCAGGGCCTGGTCGATAACCCGCAGCAGGGTGCTGTTGTCGTGTTCCAGGGCGAAGCTGAAGGACGAGCGCAAAGGTTTGACGTACCAGGCGATCTGTACGCTGTCGCGGTAATGGTTGCCGATCAGGTAGTCGGAGCTGATGGCGTCGCCGATAAAGGCGTCGGCGTCGCCCTGGGTCAGCGCCGAGAGTGCCGCCATGCTCGACGCGTAGAGTTGCAGCCGGGCCTGGGGGTAGACCTGGCGGATGCGTTCTACCGGCAGGTAGTGATCGACCATGGCCACCCGTGCGCCGGCCAGTTCGTCGGCAGGATTGCGCGGCTTGCCCAGCGGCGTGGCGATGATTGCCTGGTCGTCGGCATAGGGCAGGCTGAGCAGCAGTTCGGCATTGGCTTCTTCGAAGCCGTTGGCGCTGCCGAGCAGGTCGATCTCGCCGCGCTGCAGGGCACGTATCGCTGCGCTGCGGCTGGGGTAGTGCAAGACCTCCAGGGTGGTCTTCAACTGCTCGCCGAGCAGTCCGGCGTAGTCGGCGGTCAGGCCCTCGTAGTCGTGCTGGCTGACATTGATGTCGAAGGGCGGGTAGTCCGGCGCCGAAGTGCCCAGGCGCAGCACCTGCTTGCGCTCCAGCCATTGCCGATCGGCAGCGCTGAGGACTGGCGGTGCGCTGCTGCTCAGGGAGCGGCCGAGGAGTTGTCGCGGGGTCCCGTCCTGGGCGTTCAGCAGCGAGGGGGTCAACAGAACCAGGCCGATGACCAGCAGGGGCAGGGCTTTCATCCGCCGGTCAGATCATGCCGCGACGGTTGGCCAGGTCCAGCAGCTCCGCCAGGGATTTCACCTGGAGCTTGTCCATGATGCGGGTCTTGTAGGTGCTGATGGTTTTGGAACTGAGGATCATCGCTTCGGCGATTTCGTTGTTGGTCGCGCCCTTGGCCAACAGCCGCATCACTTCGAACTCGCGGTTGGACAGGCGGTCCAGGCGATCCTCCTCGGTTTGCGAGCGCGGGGTCAGGCGCAGGGCGTCGGGCAGGTAGGAGTAGCCGCTGAGCACGGCCCGGGTCGCGCCGATGAGGATCGCCAGGTCTTCGTCCTTGCGCACGAACGCCGAGGCGCCCGCTTCGATGCAGCGTTTGGCGAACAGGCGTGGCGGCAGGCCGGTGAACACCATGATCCGTGGTGCTGGGTCGAGCGCGCGCAGGCGCTCCAGCACACTGAGACCATCGAGGCGAGGCAGGCCGAGGTCGAGCAGAACCACTTCGGGCTCATGTTCCTGGCTGAGGCTGACCGCGCTGACCCCGTCATGCGCTTCACCGACAACCTCGTAGCCCTCGCGCTCCATCAGCAGACGGGCGGCAAAGCGGATGGTGGGGTGATCGTCGACGATCAGGATCTTGTTCATCGTGTGGAAACTCCTGCATCAGGAATGGATTTTTCCCGAGTCACTCAGGAGGGGAAACCACCGGTTCAGGCGGGCCGCTCACGATACGTCGAATCAGGTTCGATGAGTACGTCAAGTATAGAGGCGTGGAACAATTCCGCCTTGTTTGATGAAAATTCCTACAAGAAGTGCTGGGGCGCTTTTCGTAGGAATCGGCGCGCAGATAGCTGTGTGCCGGGATCTTGCCTGACAGACCTAGGGTAATCAGGCTGACGGACCAGTTACATTGCAGGGGGCAAAACGCTCACTCAGTGCCCCGCAAGCGAACCACTCGGGGCAGGACGAAGGGCCTTGGCCACTTCGGCCTGGATTGCGTAGGCCGGCGCTTCCACGGCCTCGTAGTTGCGGGTGTAGCGCGCGGCAAAGTCGTCCACGCCCCACTCTTGGTATTGCTGTACATGCTTGAGTTCGTGGGCCCAGAGGGCGACGTTGTCGCGGGCGTCCGCAGCATTGCGGAAGACGATCACATCCACCAGGGTCACCGCCGCCACGTCCGGGTTCTGCAGGAAGGCGCTGGCGGCATCCAGTTGCTCGGGGTTGCCGACCTGGTAGCGGACGGCATCCAGCACCTGGAAGTCATACCAGGGTTCCAGTTGCACACGGATATCCAGGGGAATCGGCTCCACGCCCGCGTTTACTGCGGTTTCCCGCGACAGCCTGAGCCAGTTGGCCAGGCCCGAGGAGGCCATGCGGGCGACATTGTCGAGCAGGGTGAACAGGTCGTCGGCCTGGCCCTGGGCCGGCGTGGCAGCAGGCGTCGGGGTAGCGAGGACAAGAAGCACGCCGAGGAGCAGCGAAGGGGACAGCCGGGAACTCAAGACAGGACTCCTGCCGTTATGTCGGGGGTGGCCAGTTTGACCGGGATTTCCCGCTTTGGTTGGGTGTTGCCGAAAAAATCTTCGAGGGCTTGAGCCCTGGCCACTGCACAGGCATCCTGCGCGCTTTGATCTGCCTGGAGCCGTCATGGACGCCTCGACTCTTCTGCTGTACGTCATCGCCGCCAGCGCGGTGATGATCACTCCCGGCCCGGCCATGCTGTTGGCACTCAACAATGGCGCCACCCACGGCATGCGCGTGGCCGGATTCGGCATGGCCGGGGCGATGCTCTCCGACCTGATCCTGGTGGCTGCGGTGGGCTGCGGCCTGGGTGCCTTGCTGCAGGCTTCGGAGCATCTGTTCAGCCTGGTCAAGTGGGTGGGCGCGGCGTACCTGCTGTACCTGGCGGTGGTGCTGTGGCGGGCGCCGGTGCGTGCGCTCGGGGTCAGCGGCGGGGCGACGGCGGTCAGTGGCCGCTCGACCTTTTTCCGTGCCCTGATCGTCGGCTTGTCCAACCCCAAGGGCCTGCTGTTCTTCTCGGCGTTCCTGCCGCAGTTCATCCGCGCGGACCAGCCGGTAGCGCAGCAATACCTGATCCTGGCGGTGATCACCGCCTCCCTGGATTGCCTGGTGATGATCGTCTATGCCCTGGGCGGCCGGCATGCGGTGCGGGCGTTCTCGGCGCGGGTCATGCAGTGGATCAACCGTGGCTGTGCCGGCATGCTCGCCGTCCTGGCGGTGGGCCTGAGCCTGTACCGGCGCAACGATCTGCACTGATTTTCTTCAGGGTGCTGCGTCCAGCGCCTTCTGCAAAAAGCCCCGGCTGGCTTGCAACACGGCCAGCTGGGTGTCTTCCCCCGCCAGCATCCGCGCGATCAGCAGGGCGCCCACGCACTGGCTGAGCATGGCCCAGGCCAGCGCGCCATCGTTCAAGGTCTCGGCCCAAGCCTGGTGCAGGGTGACCAGCCAATGTTCCGCTTCCTCGCGCACAGCTATATCGGCCCGGGCGATTTCCGCCCCCAGGGTCGGAATCGCGCAGCCGCTTTGCGGATTGTGCAGGTGAGCCATGCTCAGGTACTGATCAAGGCAGCGCTGCAGGGTGTCGCGGGTCAGGCCGCCGCTGCGGGCGCGCAGGTTGATATAGCTGTTGGACAACTCCTGGCGGACGATCTCGCTGAACAGGTCATCCTTGGACGGGAAGTGGTTGTAGAACGCTCCGCCGGTCAGGCCGATGGCCTTCATCAGCCCGGCGACCCCGGTGGCGGAGAAGCCACCCTGCTTGGCGATGGCGCCACTGCTCTGCACCAGCTTTTGCCGGGTCTGTTCCTTGTGTTCGGTGGAATAGCGCACTGGGAAATCCTCGATCGTCCGCTTGACGAAGCTCAGGATCATAGCATAGCGTTCGTTTACTAAACGATCATTCATCCATGAGGCGACACCCATGAGCGAAAACAACAAAGTCGTACTGGTGATCGGCGCTGGCGATGCCACGGGCGGGGCGATTGCCAAGCGCTTTGCCCGCGAAGGCTACATTGCCTGCGTGACCCGGCGCAGTGCCGACAAGCTGCAGCCGCTGCTCGACGAGATCCGCGCCGAAGGTGGCCAGGCCCATGGCTTCGGCTCCGACGCGCGCAAGGAAGAGGAGGTGACGGCGCTGGTCGAGCAGATCGAAAGCAGCATCGGCCCGATCGAGGCCTTTGTCTTCAACATCGGCGCCAACGTGCCCTGCAGCATCCTTGAAGAAACCCCGCGCAAATACTTCAAGATCTGGGAAATGGCCTGCTTTGCCGGCTTCCTCACGGCCCAGGCGGTGGCGCGGCGTATGGTCGCCCGGGAGCGCGGCACTATCCTCTTTACCGGTGCCACTGCCGGCCTGCGGGGTGCTGCCGGATTCGCTGCCTTCGCCGGGGCCAAGCACGGCATCCGCGCGCTGGCCCAGAGCATGGCCCGTGAATTGGGGCCACGGAACATCCATGTCGGGCATATCGTCGTGGATGGCGCCATCGACACCGCCTTCATCCGCGACAGCTTCCCTGAGCGCTATGCACTGAAGGACCAGGACGGCATCCTCGACCCCGCCCATATCGCCGACAACTACTGGCACCTGCACGCCCAGCCGCGGGATGCCTGGACCTTCGAGCTCGACCTGCGTCCGTGGATGGAACGCTGGTAAGTCGCCTTCGCCACAGTCACCTCAGCACAAGGACCTGATGTCATGAGCAAGACCGTCGAATTCTTCTTCGATCTGGGCAGCCCGGCCAGTTACCTGGCCTGGACCCAACTGCCACGGATCTGCGCCGAACAGGGTGCGCAACTGCTGCTGCGGCCGATGCTGCTGGGCGGGGTGTTCCAGGCCACCGGCAACAGTTCGCCGGCGATGATCCCGGCCAAGGGCCGCTACTTTGCCCGCGACCTGCAGCGTTACGCCCGGCGTTATGGCGTGCCGTTGAAGTTCAGCGAACATTTTCCGATCAACACCCTGAACCTGATGCGCGCGGCGATCGGCGTGCAGATGCGCCAGCCGCAGCGTTTCGACGCCTGGCTGGCGGCGATGTACCAGGCGATGTGGGCCGAAGGGCGCAATCTGGGTGATCCGGTTGTGGTTGAGCAGGTGCTGGAGGCCGCAGGGTTCGAGCCGGGCGGGTTCGAAGCGCTGGTCACGGACCCCGAGGTCAAGGCCGCGTTGAAGAGCGTCACCGAGGAAGCCGTGCGCCGTGGGGTATTCGGCGCGCCGAGCTGCTTTGTCGGGGAGGAGATGTTCTTTGGCCAGGATCGCCTGGAGTTCGTGGTGGAGGCGTTGGCACGCTGAATCCTTCATGGCCCTGTCGCTGGCAAGGGTATCTACACATTTCGTCCCCAGCTAAATACCAGGGGCGGCAAGGTAACGCGTATTCCGTGGGAGTCGGCCCAGCCTTTCAGGCTGCGCTCTCGGGCAGAGAACAGGTCTAAAAGCGACGCGGACCCTGTGGGTGCGGGTTTACCCGCGATTGCGGTAGTGAAGTCACCGACGTAATCGCGGGTGAACCCGCTCCCACAAGGTCCGCATTGGGCCTGAGCGAGATGTGTAGATACCCACGCAGCAATAAGGCCGTCAACAACAGGACCATTCACCCTACCGATCAAGCAACTCGAACAAGCGCCAGGCCAGCTTCACCCGCTCAGCATTCGGGTAATTGCGGTTGGCCAGCAATACCACTCCACGCTGCTGCTCCGGCACGAAGGCCACGTAGGCGCCAAAGCCATTGGTGGCACCGGTCTTGTTCACCCAGACCTTCGACTGTGGTGCCCGTGGCGGCTGGATCGCGGTGACCGGCGTGCCTGCCAGGGCATAGCGGTTGTCGTTGCCGTCCAGCAGGGTCTGCAGGGTCAACGGGTAGTCGTACTGTTCCCAGATCAGGTCCTGGGTCATTGCGCCACGCTGGTAGTAACCCCGACGGGTGTCGTCCAGCGCCTGCTTCAGCGGCGCCGCCAGCTCGACGCGGCCAAGATGGGCTTCGACATAGCGCAGCATGTCGCTGCTGCTGCTTTTCATGCCGTAGGCTTCGTCCGCCAGCACTCCGGGATTGACCCGTACTGGCGCCTGGTCGCGGTCATAGCCCCAGGCATACAGCAGTTGCTGCTGCGCAGGGACCTGGATGAAGGTGTGCTTGAGCCCGAGCCCCGGCAACAGTTGCTCCTGCATGGCCGTGCTGAAGGGGGTGCCCAGTTGTTGCGCGGTAATTACCCCCAGCATGCCGATGCTCGGGTTGGCGTAGGCGCGCCAGGCATCCGGCCGATGCTCCGGTCGCCATTGCTTGAGCCAGGCGAACAACTGCGCCTGGTTTGTAACCGCATCGGGAACCTGCAGCGGCATCCCGCCGTTGCTGTGGGTCGCCAGGTTGAGCAGGCTCAGGGCACCGAACGGTGTGCCGCTCAGCTCCGGCAGGTAGTCGGCCACCTGCGCCTGCAATGACAGCCGGTTTTCGATCCGGGCGCGCGCCGCCAGGGTGGCGGTGAAGGTCTTGCTGATCGAGCCGAGTTCGAACAGGGTGTCGCGGCTTACCGCCTGGCTGCTGGCCTTGTCGGCGACGCCGAATTCGTAGAAGTACTGCTTGCCGTGGTCGGTGATGGCAATGGCCAGGCCGGGGATGCCGTTGTCGCGCATGACCTGCCGCGCCGCATCGCGGACCTGCCGGTCGAGTTCGGGATCAGCATGGACAAGAAGCGGGCAGGCACACAGCAGGAGCAGGGCAGGGAAACGCATTGGCGAAAGGTCCATGGCAAAAACCGCCACCCTAGCAGAAGTGACTAGGGAACTCCGACCCCGGCAAACGCATCCTAGACTGAGTAATACCTGACAATTCCGTTCAGGTAGACCGGAGGACTCCGTCATGCGGCGTACATTGCTCGTTTCTTCATTGTTGCTTTGCCTGCCTTTCGGGTCGGCGCTGGCCCGGGTGGACGCAGGTGATGTTGCCACCTCGGCCGGTGTGTCGGCTTCGCTGTATTCCACCTTCAAGGACGACAAGCGCATCATCCCGGCCCGGGACGAGGCGTCCAGCTTCGTGGCCAGCGGCGGCGCGATCCGCGGGGCTTACCTGGAGTCGGTGCTGCAGCGCGTGCGTCAGGAAAATCCCGGCCTTCAGGCCAGCGATGAAGAGCTGGCGCGGGCGATCCTGGTCAGCGATCACTTCGAAGACGAACGCTGACATCCACGGTGCAGGCGGGCGGCTGGACGAGCTTGCCGGGCTGGGCTTCACTCATAGCCTTGCCTGAGCAAACCACAAGGAAATCGTCCCATGAGCAGCAATACCGTCCGCCTGCACCGTGTCTTCAAGGCACCCGTGGAGCGTGTCTACCGCGCCTTCCTCGATGCCGACGCCATGGCCAAGTGGCTGCCGCCCCATGGTTTCACCTGCCATGTCGAGCATCTTGATGCCCGCGTCGGCGGCACCTACCGGATGTCCTTCAGCAACTTCTCCAGCGGCCAGCGCCATGTGTTCGGCGGCGAGTACAAGGAACTCCTGCTGAACGAGCGAATCCGCTACACCGACCGCTTCGACGACCCCAACCTGCCCGGGGAAATCACCGCCACCATCAGCTTCAAGAGCGTTTCCTGCGGCACCGAGGTGCATATCGTCCAGGAAGGCCTGCCGGACCTTATCCCCCTGGAAGGCTGCTACCTGGGCTGGCAGGACTCGCTGAACCAGCTGGCCAACCTGGTGGATCCGGAAATTCCTGGCTGACGGAATCACCTGCAAAAGGTGGTCGCGTTAATATTTTGTTACTGTTTAAATGATTGGATCCAATGAGCAGTGGATCGCCAATCATGTCCGACGCCAACCCGGCCACCGTTTCCGCCCCCTCCGAACTGTCCTCACCGCGCCGCCGCTCCCTGCTGGCGGCGTGCGGCGCCCATGCGGTGAACGATGGCCTGACCGACCTGATCTATGTGCTGCTGCCGATCTGGCAGGCTCAGTTCGGCCTCAGTTATGCCCAGATCGGCCTGATGCGCGGTGCCTATTCGGCGACCATGGCCGGCTTCCAGTTGCTCGCCAGTCGCGCGGCCAGGCGCTTTGGTCGGGAAACCCTGCTGGTCGGCGGTACTGCGCTGGTTGGCGTGGCCTATCTGTTGGCCGGGCAGGCCGGCGGCCTGATCGCGCTGATGGCGGCGTTGGTGCTGGGGGGACTGGGTGCCAGCACCCAGCATCCGCTGGCGTCGTCGCTGGTCACCGATACCCATGAGCCCGGACGCCAGGTCAAGCAGGCGCTGTCGCAATACAACTTCGCCGGCGATATCGGCAAGACCCTGATTCCTGCGTTGGTGGGCGTCTCCCTCACGGTGATGAGCTGGCGCCTGAGCGTGACCCTGGCCGGGATACTCGGGCTGCTGGCGGCGTTGGCGATGTACCTGCTGATTCCACGCGATGTCGAGCGCCATCTGGCCAGTGCCGGCAAGACCGGAGCCGATGAGGGAAGCGGCTCGGTCAGCGGCCTGCGCGCGCTGCTGGCCACGGGTTTTCTCGACAGTGCGGTGCGCATGGGTTTCCTCACCTTCCTGCCGTTCCTGCTCAGCGACAAAGGCGCCGGTACCGCCGGCATCGGCCTGGCCCTGACCCTGCTGTTTATCGGCGGTGCGTTCGGCAAGCTGATCTGCGGCTACCTGGGCGCGCGCATCGGCTTGTTGAAAACCGTGTGGTTCAGCGAATCCCTGACCGCTGCGCTGATCGTCGCCGCGGTGTACCTGCCGCTAAATGGCTTGATGATGCTGCTGCCGTTGCTGGGCCTGGTGCTCAACGGCACCTCGTCGGTGCTGTATGGCGTGGTCCCGGAGCTGGCCGCGCCAGGCCGGCGCGAGCAGGCGTTTGCCCTGTTCTATACCGGGACCATCGGCGGGGGCGCGCTGGCGCCCATCGTGTTCGGGCGTCTGGGCGACTTGAGCGGGGTGCCGCTGGCCTTGATGGCCCTGGCGGCGACCCTGCTGCTGACCTTGCCGCTGACCTGGTACGTGGACCGCGGCCTGGAGGGATGAAGCTCAGCCTTGCGGCAGTTCGGCGAGGGCCTTGCGCAGGGCTTCGGCATCGCTGAACGACTGCTTGGACAGCACCTTGCCGTTGTCCAGTTGCAGCCACTGCACCTGGCCCGGCACGACGGCATACTGCGGCACCACCTGGCCTTCACGATCGAGCACCACGCGGTAGCTGTAGTCGCGCATCTTCGGAATGGCGAACAGTTTGCCGATCAGCGAAGGCATGCCCTGGATATCGGCGACGAACACCGTGTGGCGTGCCTCCAGCCAGCCTTTTGGCTGATCGGCCAGGGCGGCCTTGACCAGCTTGGCGCCGTCCATGTCGCTGGCCGCCAGCAATACCCGGGTGCCGGCATCGAGGGTGAAGGCCTGATCGTGCTGGTCGTTCAGGGTAAAGGGCTTGAGGCTTTCGCCCACTTCGGCGGCGTTGGCCATGAAGGGCAGCAAGCCCAGGAGTAGTACGCAGGCAGCTTTCAAGATCGAATCCTTTTTCTGATGAGCGGGGAATACGGCGCCCAGCATAGCAAGCGCTTCTCATTCAGGCCTGCGGCACGCTGCCACCCCGGGCCAGTTCGCCGGGAGACAGGCCGAACAGCTTGCCGAAAGCGGCGATGAAGGCCGACAGCGATTCATAGCCGCAGGCCAGGGCCACGTCGGTAACCCGTTCGCCACGCTCCAGCGCCGGCAGCGCGCTGACCAGGCGCATGCGCTGGCGCCAGGTGCGGAAGGTCATGCCGGTTTCCTTGAGGAACAACCGGCTCAGGGTCTTTTCGCTGACCCCGGCCTTGCGGCTGGCCGCTTCCAGGCTGATAGCGGCCCAGGGTCTGGTCGTGGCCTTGCGGCACAGGGCGCGCAGGCGCGGATCGCGGGGTTGCGGCAGGACCAGATCGAGCGGCTCGGCCAGACCCAGGCGATCCAGCAGGACCGCAGCCAGACGGCCCTCGGCACCTTCCTCGTCGTATTCCACCGGCAGCTCGCCAAAGGCGCGGATCAGCTCGCGCAGCAGCGGGTCGACGGCGATTACCCGGCATTCGGCGTCGCTCCAGGGGGCGTGGGCCGGTTCGATGTACAGGCTGCGGATGCAGGCGTCCGGGGTGCAATCGACCCGGTGCGCGAGGCCCGGAGGAATCCATACCGCACGGTGCGGCGGCACCACCAGCCGGGCATCGTCGGTGCGCACCTGCAACACCCCGTGCAAGGCATGGGAAAGCTGGCCGCAGGGATGGCGATGGCGGTAGTCCAGGGCGATGTTCGGCAGGCTGTCGCGCTGCCCGTAGAGGGGCCGGGGCAGGGCGTTCAGGTCTCCGAGGTGCAACGGTTTGATGTCCATTCGACGACAGTAGTGGTTTTTTGGCGTTAGTCGGAAAGTAGCGAACACCTTATCGTCTCCCGCACCTGGCCCTCAACACCTGGAAGCGCTCGATGAAACACCTGCGGTTGCTCTTCGACAATTTCACCCTGGCCCTGCTCGCGGTGATCGCCCTGGCCACCTGGCTGCCGGTATCCGGCAGTGGTGCGGCGTTTTTCGCGACCCTGACCCATCTGGCCATTGCCCTGCTGTTCTTCCTGCACGGCGCCAAGCTGTCCCGCGCGGCGGTGATCGCCGGGGCCGGGCACTGGCGCCTGCACTTGCTGGTGTTCGCTTGCACCTTCGTCATGTTCCCGCTGCTCGGACTGCTGCTCAAACCGCTGATCCTGCCGCTGGTGGGCGATGCCCTGTACCTCGGCGTGCTCTATCTGTGCGCCTTGCCGGCCACGGTGCAATCGGCCATCGCCTTCACCTCGCTGGCGCGGGGCAATGTGCCGGCGGCGATCTGCAGTGCGGCGGCGTCCAGCTTGCTCGGAATCGTGCTGACACCGCTGCTGGTGATGCTGCTGATGGGCGTGGAGGGCGACAGCGGTTCCAGCCTGCAGGCGGTGGGGGCGATCGTCCTGCAATTGCTGGTGCCGTTCGTGGCCGGGCAACTGGCGCGGCGCTGGATCGGCGCCTGGGTGGCGCGCAATGGGAGTTGGTTGAAGTCGGTGGATCAGGGCTCGATCCTGTTGGTGGTGTACACGGCGTTCAGCGATGCCGTGGTCAGCGGCCTGTGGCATTCGGTGCCGCCGTCCCGGCTGCTGGGCCTGGCCCTGGTCTGTTGCCTGCTGCTCGCCCTGGTGCTCTGGTGCACCCGCAGCCTGGGGCGCTGGCTCGGGTTCAGCGTGGAGGATCGCATCACCATTCTGTTCGCCGGCTCGAAAAAGAGCATGGCCACCGGTGTGCCGATGGCCCAGTTGCTGTTCGCCGGGAGTGCGGTGGGTGCGCTGATCCTGCCGTTGATGCTGTTTCACCAGATCCAGTTGATGGTCTGTGCGGTGTTGGCGCAGCGCTACGCCGGCAGGCGTTGATGCCCGAATCGCTGGCAATGCCAGCTCCCACAGGGTTCCGGGTCAGCCGCAGGATCCAGGCCCGACACAGGAACCTGTGGGAGCTGGCGTTGCCAGCGATGAGGCCAGCAAGAACAACACTGACCAGCAAGATTGATGTCGAGGCTGATGGCCTCATCGCCGGCAATGCCGGCTCCCACAGGGTTCCGGGCGAGCCGCAGGATCCAGGCCCGACGCAGGAACCTGTGGGAGCTGGCATTGCCAGCGATGAGGCGCTAGCGCCGCCGCAGAACCAGCCAGGCATAAAGCCCCAGGTTCACCACCAGCACCCCGATTCCCAGCCCCAGTTGGATCGCCGGCGTGAGGCCCGCCGGGTAGATCACCGGCAGCAGGTAGTGCTCGATAAACCCTTGCGCATATCCCTGTTCCCCGGCCAGTCGGCGAAAGTGGTTTTCCCAGCGGGTCAGCGGGCAGGGCCAGTGCATCACCTCGACCAGGAATCCCCAGACCGCCGCCGGCAGGTGCAGCCAGCACAGGCGCGGCCATTTCAGCAGGAGCAGGGCACCGCCGACGGCGAAACAGATGAACAGCAGGTGCAGCAGCACCAGGCCGTCGGCGGCAATGCGGTAGCTCATGGCGTTTCCTGGAGCTCCAGTACAACCTCGTCATACAAGACTCCCGGCGGCAACCGATGGGTGTCATGCAGGTCGGAGTCCTTGTCCAGGGCGTTGAGCAGCGGCACCCGTGGCACCTCGGTGCCGTCGCCGGCGTTCTTGTCGCCGTATTGCTCGGGCAGGGTCGACAGCACGCTGGTCAGGCGCCCCGGGCGCTTGCTCTCGTCCTTGTTGCTGAAGCCCTTCCACAGGCTTTTCGGCGTGGCATTGAGGCTGCCGTGATGGCCGACCTTGTACAGGTCCACCGAGGTCAGCAAGGCGGCGATTTCAGGCTGGTTGAGGGCGTAGCGCCAGTTCTCGATCTGCGCATCACCAGGGAACAGCAGCTTCTTGCCCCCGGCTTCGAACAGCAGGATCAGGCTGGTGTTGTTCATCGCCTTGTCCAGCGCGGTGACGATGGACAGCCACTGATCGCCCCGCGCGCGGCGCACCCTGCCGGCGATCCAGCGGGCGTTTTGCGGCAGCTTGCTGCCCCGTGCGCAGGGCGCGTCGGGGAAGGGCGACGCACTGGCCGTGGCAGTGCCCTGGGGAGCAAAGAGCAACGGCGCGCGCAGCCAGTATTCCGGGTCGGTGCGTCGTTCGCGGCGGACCTCGGCGCTCTGTTCCACTGTGGGCGGACCGAGAACCCGGGTGCGAATGCCCGGCAACACCTCGGCCAGCGGATCGTCGCTGCCGAAGTGGGCGTAGACCGCCCTGGCACCGGGGCGGGAGCCCATGGCGATGAGGTTGTTCACCGCGCCCTTGTTGGAAATGTTGTTTTCCCCGAGAAAACCCAGGCGTCGCTCCAGCGCGGCGTCCAGGCCCTTGGGCTTGCTGTCCATGCGCGCCTTGAGCTGGCGCGCCACTTCGTTCATTCCGGCCAGGGCCTGCACATGCGCGGCGGCCAGCGGCGCGGTGGCGTCCTCGGCCAGGTCCGGCTGTTCGGTCCAGGGTTGCAGGACCACGTCCGGGTTCAGCGCGCGGATGATGCTGCCGGGGCCGTTGCCCTTCTTCAGCGGGTCGAAGCCGCTGATATGGTCGGCATGCCGGTGAGTGGCGACCAGCACGTCGAGCTTGCCGGCGCATTTGTCCTTGATGTCGTTGGCGATACGCAGCATCTGCTTGGCCTTGTCGACCCCGTCGGGCATGCCCACGGTGCCGAAATCGATCAGCACATGGCGGGTGCTGTCGTCCGGGTAGACGAAGCGCAGCAGGAAGCAGTCGCCGAAACCGACCTGGTAGGCGAACAGGTGCAGGCGGATCGGGCTCATGGCTGCAGCTCCTGGGCTGTGCTCGGCGCTTGCATCGCCCGGGCGCGGTGGATGCGGGTGAGGTCGGCGGCGGAGCCCGGCTCGGCCGCCTCGCTGTTCGGACCGTACAGCCATTCCAGGCGGCGCACCTGCCAGCGGGCGTCGGTCAACGGACGCTGGATGCAGTATTTGATCCGTCCGTACTGGTCGAAGATCAGCGTGCCGGCGCCATACACGGTGACGGGTGTGGTGGGTTTCAGCCATTCGGGGCGCGGTTCCTTGAACACCGAGGTGAACTCGGCGCCGAACAGATTGACCCGGCTGGTGAATTCGCAGACCGTCTCGCGCAGCACGAAACCGTCCGGGCCGATGCGCAGGCTGGGGCGCACCGAAACCACTTCGGTGTAGGCGCGCTCGTCGATCTGCAGCACGTCGCGGTTTTCCCAGAGAAAGCGGAAGACTTCCTCGGCATCGCGCAGCATCGAGTCGAAGTGGCTGTTCTGGTAGCGCACCTTGTCGTTGTCGGCGAAGGTCAGCCAGCAGCCGTCGGCGTCGGTGAGGCCGGCCGGCACCTGGATGCCATAGCTGGCGAAGGTGTCGCGGATGATCCGCCGGTAGCTGTAGCGCGAATCGTCCGGCGCCACCTCGCTGTCGACGGTGAGCAGGGCGGCCAGGTAATGGCCGAACTCCAGGTCCAGCGGCGGCGAGTAGTCGAGGGCGCGGATGGCGATGGTCAGCAACTGGTCGGCGGCCTTGGCGCCTTCGGCGATCACCGCGTCGAGGCTGTACAGGTTATCGCCGAAGGTGCCGAGGGAGTTGCAGCGTGCGACCCAGAGCTCGAGCATGCTGCGCAGCATGGCGGCGGCAAAGATCTCGCCACGGTTATGGGCGTCGTCGTACTCGGCGCTGTCCAGGTAATCGGTGGAGGGGCGTTTCTGCACCGAGCGGCGCAGCGGGTTGGCACGCAGGCCGCTGGTGGCCTGGCCGAATTGCTCACCGAGACCGAACAGCAGGGTATCGGCCAAGGCATCGATCTGCAGTGAGGCGCCATCGATCAGGCGTGCATCGCCCTGATGGCTGATGTTGACCCCGCGATAACAGGTCAGGGCGAACTCGACCACCTCGCTCAGGGAGAACACCGACAGCAGGGCGATGACATCGGCGAAGCCTTCATGAAACCCCGCCTGGTCCGGTCCGGAGGCCTGCATGAAGCCGGCGCGCAGGCCATCGAGCAGGGCGTGGGTGGTCTCGTGGGCGACGATATCGTGGGACAGGCAGGTGAAGACCCAATCCTCGCCATCCTGGAAGTAGCCGAACAGCAGGGCACGGTCTTCCCGGGAATAGAAGGCATTGGCCTCGACGAAAGCGTGGGGCACCACATGCAATTGATGGCCATCGAAGCCCCAGGCCACGCGCCGGCCCAGGGCCAACTCGAAGCGCGCCAGGAGCCGCATGATCACCGCGTAGACCTGCTGGCAATGGAAGCCCGGCTGGCCCAGCACGCGGGCATCCGCCGGATCGAAGGGGTCGATGGCGGCTTCGCCCGGGGTCTGGTTGTAGGCGTGGGGAAGGTACAGGCGGTTGGCTGCAGCATCGAAGTCGACCACTTTGACCCGGTAGCCGACAGGGCCGTCGGCCAGGTGCTCAAGGGGCACACTGACCCGGGCAAACAGCGGCTGGCCGGGGCTGGTTTCGATCGCCGGGTCCTGGGCGAGGATGGTGAAGGTCTGGGTATTCGCGTTCACTGCCATGTGTCGTTGTCCCTGGTTCTGTTGCGGTCGGGCCATCAACCCCGGGCGAAGGCCCGCAGGGTCTCGCCGTCCATGCGGTAGCGCACCCACTCGTCCTGGGGTTCGGCGCCGATGGACTTGTAGAAATCGATGGCAGGTTGGTTCCAGTCCAGCACGCTCCACTCGAAGCGGCCACAGTCATGCTCGCAGGCCAGCCGGGCCAGGTGCCGCAGGAGCAATTTACCCGCGCCGGTACCGCGGGCTTGCGGGGTCACATAGAGGTCCTCGAGGTACAGGCCGTTCTGCCCGAGCCAGGTGGAATAGCTGAAGAAGTACACGGCGAAGCCAATGGCCTGGCCATCGCGCTCGCAGATCAGCGCCTTGGCGGTGCTGTCGGCGGTGAACAGGCTGCGCTGGATATGCTCGACGCTGGCGACCACCTCGTGGCGGGCGCGCTCGTACTCGGCCAGTTCGGTGATGAAGGCGAGGATCTGTGCGGCGTCTTCGAGGCGGGCGGGGCGGATCTGCAGGGACATGAAGTGTTTCCGGGTGGAGAAGGGTGGCGACATCCTAGATCAGATCATGCTGGCCATACAGCAGCGCGCGAACCTTGTGGGAGCGGGTTTACCCGCGATTGCTTCGGTGAATTCACTACTGCAATCGCGGGTAAACCCGCTCCCACAGGTGCCGCGTTGCATTTTAGATCTACAGAACAGCCTGAAGGCTGGGCGGACTCCCCACGAAGTTATTGCCAGCAGAACAGTATGGTGTACCTGATTAATTTATGTTGACTGTACCGGTTAACGGCAAACCATTCCCGGTAGGGTAAACCCATAACTCGAAACACCCTCCACCAGGATTACCCGCCATGCTGCTCACCTCCCTGAACCTGCTTTCAGCCTTCGTGCTGTTCGCTTTCGTCTCCTCGATCACCCCCGGCCCGAACAACACCATGCTGCTGGCCTCCGGGGTCAACTTCGGTGTGCGTCGCACTGTGCCCCATGCCCTGGGCGTAAGCATCGGTTTCATGGTGATGGTGCTGGCGGTCGGCCTGGGCCTGGGCGAGGTGTTCAAGGTCTATCCGGCGATCTACAGCGTGCTGCGCTATGCCGGCGCGGCCTACCTGCTGTACCTGGCCTGGAA
Organism: Pseudomonas sp. FG98; assembly: GCF_057808595.1. NCBI lineage: Bacteria > Pseudomonadati > Pseudomonadota > Gammaproteobacteria > Pseudomonadales > Pseudomonadaceae > Pseudomonas > Pseudomonas sp. FG98. Next base: position 21,344 of record NZ_JBMDIJ010000073.1, read on the forward strand.
GATCGCTACCTCCGGGCCGATGTCGGCGGTTTCGACAGACAGCCACAAGCCCATGAGCTTCATTGGCGCGGCAGCCTTTCAGTGGGTCAACCCCAAGGCCTGGGTGATGGCGGTCGGGGCAATCACAACCTACACACCGGCTCAGGGCTACCTGGTCAATGTCATCGTCATCGCCCTGGTGTTCTGCGTGGTCAACCTGCCGGCGGTGGCGGTCTGGGTGATGTTCGGCAGTGCCTTGCGCCGGTTTTTGCAGGATCCCCGTTGGCTTCGGCTGTTTAACCTGCTGATGGCGGCGCTGCTGGTGCTATCTCTGTATCCGCTGCTGTTTGTAGAATCGGGCTTTTCCTGATTCCTGCTGCGAGCCCCGATGGAACTGATCCCCTGGACCCATGATTGCGCCGAACACTTCACCCTGCGCGGCTGGCGTTCGCCGGCCAGCGGCAAGCCGCTGCTGCATTTCATCCATGGCAACGGCTTCTGCTGCCTGGCCTACCAGCCGCTGCTGGAGTTGCTGGCGGTGCATTTCGACCTGTGGCTGAGCGATGTGCAGGGCCATGGCGATAGCGACCACGGCGGCCCGTTCGTGGGCTGGAACCGTAGCGCCGAGCTGGCCCTGGAGGCCTTCAATGCCGGACGCGGCGAATACGGCGATGTGCCCTGTTTCGCCGTGGGCCACAGCTTCGGCGGCGTGTTGACCGGACTGATGCTGGAGCTCGAACCCCGGCTGTTCAAGCGTGCCGTGCTGCTTGATCCGGTGGTGTTCAGCCGCTCGATGATCGGCGTGATGGGCGTGGCCAGCTGGTTCGGCATGCACCGCCGCCATGGCCTTGCCCGCAAGGCTGCGACCCGTCGCAGCTACTGGCCGGACCGCCAGGCCGCCCACGACTCGCTGCACGGTCGCGGCATCTTCAAGGGCTGGAGCGAGGCGGCGTTGCAGGCCTATGTCAGCCACGCCATAGGCGAATGCGGTGCCGGGGTGGTGCTGCGCTGCCGGCCGAGTCGCGAGGTGGAGATCTTCAGTTCTTTCCCGAAACGCATGTGGGCATCGTTGTCGCGGGTGCAGACTCCCACCCTGGTGCTCCACGGCGAGCAGACCTATCCCTTCGTTCCGCTGTCACTGGCGCGCTGGGCACGCCTGAATCCCAACGTGGAACCGCGCAAGGTGCCTGGCGGGCACTGCTTCATGCAGGAAGATCCCCACGACAGCGCCCATCGCATCGAAGCCTGGCTGTTGCAGGCCGCTGCCGAACCCCAGTTCAAGTCGGCCTGATCGTTCCACCAGCAGGACAGTGAAAGCGCTTTTTGCCCTCTACCGCCTTTTTCGTTGCATGGGTATCGTGCGTCCCATGCAACGAGGAGGTCTCTCATGAAGAAGATTCAAGGCGTCTACCAAAGCCCGCCAGCCCATTGGGTCGGCGACGGTTTTCCGGTGCGCAGCCTGTTCAGCTACGACAACCTGGCCCGGCATATCAGCCCGTTCCTGCTGCTGGACTATGCCGGACCGCAGCATTTCGCCCCGACCAGCGCCCGCCGTGGTGTCGGCCAGCACCCGCACCGCGGCTTCGAAACCGTGACCATCGTCTACCAGGGTGAGCTGGAACACCGTGATTCCACCGGTGCCGGCGGCTTTATCGGCCCGGGCGACGTGCAATGGATGACCGCCGCCGGCGGCATCATCCACGAGGAGTTCCATGCGCCGTCCTTCGCCGAGCGTGGCGGCATGCTGGAAATGGTCCAGCTCTGGGTCAATCTGCCGGCCCGCGACAAGTCGGCCCCGGCGGGCTACCAGACCCTGCTGGACGCCGATATTCCGCGGGTGTCCCTGGCCGATGACGCGGGCAGCCTGCGGGTGATTGCCGGTAATTACCTCGGGCACCAGGGCCCGGCACGGACCTTCACGACGATGGATGTCTGGGATGTGCAACTGGGCGCCGGCAAGTCGCTGCGCCTGGCGGCGGCCGAGGGGCGCAACGCAGCGCTGGTGGTGCTGCGCGGCCAGGTCAGGGTCAATGGCCAGCAGGCGGTTGGTGCCGCGCAACTGGTGCTGTTCGAACGCGACGGCGAAGAGGTGCGGATCGATGCCGATAGCGACGCCATGCTGCTCTGGCTCAGTGGCGAGCCGCTGGACGAGCCCATCGTCGGCTATGGTCCGTTCGTGATGAACAGCCAGGCCGAGATCGTCCAGGCTTTCGACGATTTCCATGCCGGCCGCTTCGGTCAGATGGACTGACCGCGACCTTTCGTCCGATCCCCGCGATATGCGCCTGAACCTGCGCTGTCGCGGGCCCCTCCTTAACTCAGGACGTACGAGTTCCGACGGCAGCGGTCATGCCCGGCGTCAATGGCGCAAGCGCTTGCACATGGCTTTTTTCCATTGGACGCCGGCCCCCGGCAGGTTCTGACTTGGACGGCCATCCTTGTCCTGCGGAGGGTTCGAATCATGCCGATGAATGGAGTGTGTGACCTTGAGTTGCGCCAACTGATCGAGGGGGCGTTCCTGCCTGACCATTGCCAGGTCACTTGTAGTGATGGCTTGTCCTTGACCCTGCATTTCCCTGCCGATGCCCAGCGGGCGGCGTTGACCGTCAGCGATATCCACCTCAGTGAGCTGCCCAACTGCCGCGCCCTGGCCGAACTGGTCAGCCGGGTCCGTCAGCAGCGCGACCAGCTCAATCATGTGCAAGTACCGCATCTGCTGACCGGACGCTGAACCTCACTGAAGCTCCAGGCGCAATTGCAGGCTGCCGTCCTGGCATTGCCGGGACGACTGCACGATGCCCCGGCAGGTATGCCCGCGCCAGGTGAACACCAGGGTATGGGCGCGTTCCAGGCGTTCCGGCAGGGGCGGGGTGACTTGCAACTGCAAGCCGGGCTTGCCGGCGATATTCAAGGCTTCCAGTTGCACCATGCATTCGACGCTCTGGGTCGAGACGCCGAACAGGGTGTCGCGGGTGTAGTCGATCTGCAGGGGCTGGGGGCGAGGGGCTATAGCCGCGGCCATGGGGAGTCACCTCCTTTTGAGCGGGTGGATGCTGGCTGATGGAGGTTAGACCACGCTTTACAGAATGTTTCTGCAAAAGAATACGCTGTCGGCGACCAACGTACAGGCGCTCCATACCCCATTTTGACGATGCCGCCTCCAGCCCGCCCACCGTATATCTGGGCGGGTTCTTTCTGCCTGGAGGCATTCGTTGTGAAACACGCTCCCCCTTATGTACCCGGCCACCAACTGCTGGCTGGCAAGTCGGTCCTGATCACCGCCGCCGCCGGTGCCGGCATCGGCTATGCGGCGGCCCGGCGCAGCGCCGAGGAAGGCTGCCGGGCGCTGATGATCTCCGACATCCATCCACGGCGGCTGGAGGAGGCGGTCGAGCGCCTGAAGGCGGAAACCGGCCTGGAGGCCATCTACGGCCAGTTGTGCAATGTCACCGTCGAGGATCAGGTGCAGGCTCTGGTCGAGGCCGCCGAGCAGCACCTGGGCGGGGTTGATGTACTGATCAATAACGCCGGTCTCGGCGGGCAGAAAGGTGTGGTCGAGATGAGCGACGAAGAATGGTCGCAGGTGCTCGATGTCACACTCACCGGCACTTTCCGCATGACCCGCGCGATGCTCCCGCACATGCAGCGCCGCGCTGCCGGAGTGATCGTCAACAACGCCTCGGTGCTCGGCTGGCGTGCGCAAAAGGAACAGGCCCACTACGCCGCCGCCAAGGCCGGGGTCATGGCCCTGACCCGCTGCAGTGCACTGGAAGCCGCCGAACACGGCGTGCGCATCAATGCCGTATCGCCGTCCATCGCCCTGCATGACTTCCTCAAGAAAGCCTCCAGTGAAGAGCTGCTGGCCAGCCTGGCCGGGCGCGAGGCGTTCGGTCGCGCTGCCGAGGTCTGGGAAGTGGCCAATGTGATGATGTTCCTTGCCAGCGACTATGCCTCGTACATGGTCGGCGAGGTGTTGTCGGTCAGTTCGCAACAGGCCTGAGGAATCCGCCATGCCGCATGTTTTCAGCAGCGCCCGGGCCTTGCTCGACGCCGAGGGCCTGGATCTCGGCCACACCGACTGGCTGCCGATCGAGCAGTCGCGCATCGACCTGTTTGCCGAGGCCACCGGCGATCACCAGTGGATTCATGTCGATCCCGAACGTGCCGCCCATGGTCCGTTTGGCGCCTGCATCGCCCACGGCTACCTGACCCAGGCCCTGGCCAACCTGTTCCTGCCGCAACTGATGAGCCTGGAAAACATGGCCATGGGCGTCAACTACGGCGCCGACCGCGTGCGTTTCCCGGCGCCGGTGCGGGTCGGCTCGCGGGTGCGCGGGCATGGCCTGGTACAGCGCGTCGAGCAGATCGGCGAAGCAGTCCAGGCGGTGGTCCGGGTCAGTGTCGAGATCGAAGGCGAAAGCCGTCCCGGCTGCGTGATCGACACCATCAGCCGCTACACCTTCAACCCCGCTTGAGTGAACCGTCATGAATGAAGTCGTAATCGTCTCGACCGCGCGTACCGCGCTGGCCAAGTCTTTCCGTGGATCCTTCAACGACACCGAGGCGCCTGTGCTAGGTGGTCATGTGGTGCGCGCGGTGGTCGAGCGCGCCGGCATCGAGGCCGATGCCGTGGAGGACGTGATCATGGGCGCCGCCGTGCAGCAGGGCACCCAGGCCTACAACATCGGCCGTCTTTGTGCCTATACCGGTGGCCTGCCGGACAGCGTGCCGGGCATGGCCCTGGACCGCATGTGCGCCTCGGGCCTGATGAGCATCGGCGTGGCGGCCAAGGGCATCATGACCGGAGAACTGGCCGTTGCCATCGGCGGTGGCGTGGAATCCCTGTCACTGACCCAGACCCGGCACAAGAATACTTACCGCGCCCAGTCCCAGGCGGTGCTGGAGGTCATGCCGACGGCCTACATCCCCATGCTGGAAACCGCCGAGATCGTCGCGCGGTGTTATGGGATCAGCCGTGCCGCCCAGGATGAATACAGCCTGCACAGCCAGCAGCGCACGGCAGCGGCGCAGCGGGCCGGGCTGTTCGACGACGAAATCGTGCCGATCGAGGTCGAGCGCCTGCTGTTCGACCAGGACGGCCAGCCCGCCGGGCATGAGCGGGTGCGGGTCGAGCGCGACGAATGCAATCGGCCGGGTACCCGCCTGGAAGACCTGGCGGCGCTCAAGCCGGTATGGAAGGACGGCAAGTGGGTGGCCCAGGGCGAGTTCATCACGGCCGGCAATGCTTCGCAGTTCTCCGATGGTGCGGCGGCTTGCTTGCTGATGAGCCGGGTCGAGGCCAAGCGCCGTGGCTTGACGCCGCTGGGCATCTATCGCGGTATCGCCGTGGGCGGTTGTGCGCCGGAGGAGATGGGCATCGGGCCGGTGGTCGCGGTACCCAAGCTGCTCAAGCGTTTCGGCCTGGGTGTCGACGACATCGGCTTGTGGGAGATCAACGAGGCCTTTGCCTGCCAGGTCCTGCACTGCCGCGACGCGCTGGGCATCGCCCCGGAGCGGCTGAACGTCAACGGCGGGGCGATTGCCATCGGCCACCCGTTCGGCATGTCCGGAGCACGGATGGTCGGGCATGCGCTGCTGGAGGGGCGGCGACGCGGGGTGAGGTACGTGGTGGTGGCCATGTGCATTGGCGGGGGCATGGGCGCGGCGGGGTTGTTCGAATTGCCGTGATGGCTGGAGGGCCTCATCGCTGGCAATGCCAGCTCCCACAGGTTCTTGTGTCTGGCCTGGATCATGCGCTGGCCCGGCTCCCACAGGTTGCTGTGTCGGGCCCGGATCCTGCGGCTGGCCCGGAACCCTGTGGGAGCCGGCGTTGCCGGCGATGAGGCCATCAGCTTCGACATCGATCTTGCGGGTCAGGTGTTCTTGCCGGCCTCATCGCTGGCAAGCCAGCTCCCACAGACTCCTGTGTCGGGCCCGGATCCTGCGGCTGGCCCGGAACCCCGTGGAAGTCGGCATTGCCGACGACGAAGCCCTCTGACCTACACCATTTGGACGATGTCCCATCCTTCACCCGGCCAGATGATCCCCGCACAACAAAAAACACGAGGATCACCCGATGAAGCCCGAACCGTGCCCGTTGCTCCGGAGTCCGTCATGCGCAATCTGATCGGCTACTTCATGAGCGCCATCGTCATCGCCGCCGTGGCCTATGCCTTCGCTCCGCGCCATCCGGCGTCCTTGTCTCCCACGCAGATCGACGTCGACCGGGTCCAGGTCAACGCGTTGCTGACCGATGGTGCGCAGTTGCTCGGCGTCGGCGAGCGCGGCCTGTTCCTGCGTAGCGAGGACGGCGGCCTGACCTGGCAGAGCCGCCAGGTCGGCGGCCGCGAAGTGACCCTGACCGCCCTGGCTGCCCTCGGCCCCGGTGTGCTGCTCGCCGTGGGCCACGACGGCTGGATCCTGCGTTCCACCGACAGCGGCCAGACCTGGCAGGAAGTCCGCTACGACGCCGAACTCGGCGAACCACTGCTGGGCCTGTGGAGCGCTGACGGCCAGCAGGTGGTGGCCTACGGCAGCTACGGCAAGTACCTCGAATCCAGCGACGCCGGTCAGCACTGGACGGCCCGGGAAATGCCGGGTGAGGGCGCACATTTCAACGGCCTCGACGGTGGCCGCGATGGTCGCCAGATGCTGGTGGGCGAGCAGGGCCTGGTCCTGCGTTCCAGCGATGGCGGCGAGCATTGGCAAAGCCTCGAACCTTTCTACAACGGCTCGCTGTTCGGCGTGGTGCGGCTGTCCGCCGAGCGCTGGCTGGCCTACGGGATGCGTGGCCATGTGTTTACCACCAGCGATTTCGGCGACAGCTGGCAGCGCGTCGACATCGGCAGCAGCCTGCCGATCTACGGCCACGCGTTGCTGCCGGACAACCAGGGCCTGGTCCTGGTCGGCGCCGGCAGTCGCCTGATCCGTCTCGATGCCCAGGGCCAGGTGCAGGACCGCTCGCAACGGGCAGGGCTGGGGACCCTGACCAGCGCCGTGGTGCTCGGTGCCCGCCATTTGCTGGTCGCCGGTGAGCGCGGCGTCTACCAGGGTGGCGAAGGTGCCGTGCTTGCCGCCGCCCGCTGAAGCCTGATATCACCCGCGACCGATGCCACCACAACAAAAACAATGAGGCGGGCACCGGGAGACCGTGCCCGCCGGGGGATTGACCATGCACACCACGATGCCCAACGCCCGGGTCCTGGAAGAGATGGGGCTGGAGCTGGCCGAGTACGAGCGCCTGATCGGCGGCCTGTATGACGCGGCACTCGATACCCGACGCATGAGCGAATCGCTGCAGACCCTGCGCGCCGTGTTCCAGGCCAATTTCGTCACCCTGATCCTGCGCGTCGCCGACGAGCCGTTTCTCTCGCCGATGATGGTGGCGGGCGACGTCGAGCTGGGCGAGGGCGGGGTCAACCACTATGCCTACTACGCCAAGTCGACGCTGTTCGACAAACTGCCCACCGACCGCGTGTTCACCATCGACGACCTGATGAGCGAGGCCGAGTGGCTGACCTCGTCGTTCTATCTGCTGTACTGCGAGCCCTACGGCTGCCACCAGATGCTCGGCGTCGATATCAGCATGCCCGACGGTGGCACCCTGCGTCTGCGCATCAACCGTACCCGCGAGCAGGTGCGTTTCGGCGAGGCCGAACGCGCCCTGTGCGCGATGCTCATGCCCCATCTGCGCCGGGCCTTGCACATGCATGCCTTGCTCGACCGCAGCGAATCCCTCGGCAGCCTGTACAGCCAGACCATCAGTCGCCTGGCGGTGGCCACCATTGTCCTCGACGAAAGCGGCAGCGTGCTGCAACTGAACCCGGTGGCCCGGGAAATCCTCGACAGCAACGATGGCCTCAAGCTGGTGGGCGGGCGCCTGGAAGCCACCTATCCCAGCGATAACCGCGAACTCGGGCGCCTGGTGCGCAACGCCTTCACCCGTGCCCGGCATGGCGAGGGCGATGCCGTGGGCGCCGAGGCGATGTCGGTGTCGCGGCCTTCGGGGCAGGTCAATCTCGGCGTGGTGGTGGAGCTGATCCCGTCCCAGGAGCTGCTCGACGGCAAGGGCAAGCCGACGGTGATGGTCTATGTGCGCGATGCAGTGGGCAAGTCGCTGGTGAGCAATGCGGTGACCTCGCAGCTCTATCACCTGACCCCGGCGGAGACCGCGCTGGCCCTGGAACTGGCCAACGGATTGTCCCTGGAAGAGGCTTCGGAACTGCTCAATATCCGCCGTAACACCGCCCGTGCGCACCTGCGCTCGATCTTCTCCAAGACCGGCGTGCGGCGTCAGACCGAGCTGGTGCGGATCATGCTCAACAGCGTGGTTGCCCTGGGTCAGCCGGGCACCTTGCCGCTGCCGGCCAGTGCGGTCTGAGCGGCGCCGGGGAGGGTAAAAATGCGTTAGTCCGCACGGACGATGCTGCCGGCTCCAGCCCCTGCCGATACTGGGCTCCCGCTATCGGTAATCCAAGGAGAACAATAATGACCGGCAGTATCCTCGCCCCCCGTTGCCTGGCCCTGGTCCTGGCTGTCGCCCTGGCCGGCCAGGTCCAGGCGGCCCCGGAAGACGTCACGCGCCTGGGCAACGAACTCACCTGCCTCGGCGCGGACAAAAGCGCCAATGCCGACGGTTCGATCCCGGCGTACTCGGGCAAGTGGCTGGGGGTTCCGCCCCAGGTGGATTTCAAGGGCACCGGTAATCACCCGATCGATCCCTACCCGGAGGAAAAACCACTGTTCGTGATTACCGCGAGCAATCTGGCGCAGTACGCCGAACAGCTCTCCGACGGCCAGAAAGCCCTGTTCAAACTGTACCCGGCGACCTTCCGGATGCCGGTCTACCCCAGCCACCGCGACTTCCGCTACAACGACGCGGTATGCCAGGCCACCAAGGAAAACGCCGCCATCGCCAAGCTGGTGGACGACGGCGAGGGCGTGGTCGGCAAGACCGGCGGCACGCCGTTCCCGGTACCGCGCAGTGGCCTGGAACTGCTGAAGAACGCTTCGACCTTCACCCTGCGCGCCTGGACCGAGGAATACATCTCCGACAACGCCTATGTGCTCAAGGACGGCAATATCAACTGGGGCCGAGTGCACTCGCGCAACCTCGCGCCGGCGCTGGAGCCGGGCAAGATCGGCGACACCACCGGCAACTCCTCGTTCTACCTCAACGAAACCCTGCTGCCGCAGCGCGACAAGGGCGAGATCAACACCGGCACCGAGTTCTGGAACGACAAGACCGAGCCGGGGGGGGCGGGGGGG
>NZ_JBMDIJ010000074.1:0-30556 GCF_057808595.1 Pseudomonas sp. FG98
GCTCACTACAGTAATCGCGGGTAAACCCGCTCCCACAGGGGGACGCGTCGCACTTTAGGCTTGTTCTCTGCGCGACAGCGCACCCGGATTCGGCGGCCGGCCCGAAACCTGTGGGAGCCGGCTTGCCGGCGATGAGGCCATCAGTTTCGGCCTCAGACCTTGAACTGCGCCACCATCCCGTTCAGTTCCACCGCCAGCCGCGACAGGTCCTGCGCTGCGGCACTGGTCTGGTTGGCGCCGGCCGAGGTCTGCATCGACAGGTCGCGGATATTGACCAGGTTGCGGTCGACCTCCCGGGCAACCTGGGCCTGCTCTTCGGAGGCGCTGGCAATCACCAGGTTGCGCTGGTTGATCGAGGCGATGGCTTCGGCGATCAGTTCCAGTGCTTCACCCGCCGCCTGGGCGATGTCCAGAGTGCCGCTGGCGCGGCCCTGGCTGCTGTGCATGGCGCCAACGGCGCGCTCGGTGCCGCTCTGGATCTCGGCGATCATCTGTTCGATCTCGCCGGTGGACTGCTGGGTACGGTGGGCCAGGGCGCGCACTTCATCGGCGACCACGGCGAAACCACGACCTGCCTCACCGGCACGGGCAGCCTCGATGGCGGCGTTGAGGGCGAGCAGGTTGGTCTGCCCGGCGATGGAGCCGATCACATCCAGCACCCGGCTGATTTCATTGGCACTGGCCGCCAGTTTCTCGATATCGCCAGCCGTGCTGGTGACTTCGCTGACCAGCGCCTGGATCGATTGCAGCGCCTGGTTGACCTGGTCGCGGCCATCGCGGGTGGTCTGGTCGGCGCCTTTGGAGGCGTCGGCAGTGCTGACGGCGTTGTTCGCCACTTCCTCGACGGCGGCGGTCATCTGGTTGACCGCTGTGGCCGCCTGTTCGATTTCCGCGCTCTGCTGATGCAGGCCGCGGCTGGTGTCTTCGGTGACCGAGTGCAGTTCTTCCGAGGCCGAGGCCAGTTGATCGGACGAGGCACTGATGCGCGCCAGGGTCGAGCGCAGGCTGGTCTGCATGCGTTGCAGTGCGGCGAGCAATAGCGCCGGCTCGTCCTGGCCTTCGACCTTGATGTCGCGGGTCAGGTCGCCGGTGGCCACCCGCTCGGCCACGGCCACGGCTTCGGCCAGGGGCACGACGATGCTGCGGGTGAGCAGGGTGGCGATGGCGACCAGGGCGGCCATGATCAGCCCCAGGGCGATGCTGATCAGCAGGAAGGATTCGGCGGACGCGTCGGCGCTGCGCTGGGCGGCCTTGTCGGCGCCGTCGGCATTGTATTTGACCAGGGCACGCAGGCTGCTCTGCATGGCGTCGGTGGCGTCACCGAGAGGGCCGTTGATCAGTTGCCGGGCATTGTCCATGCGGTTGTTCAGCACCGCGTCGCTGACCTGGGCCTGGATGCTGTTATAGCGCTCGCGGGCGCTGACGAAGGCATTGAACAGGGCGCGGTCGTCGGCCTCGATGATGGTGCTTTCGTAGTGGTCGATGGCGGCTTTCAGGTCCTGGTTGACCTGCTGGGCGCGTTTCAGGGTGTCGATGCGGGTCGATTCCTGGTCTTCCACCAGGCTGCGCACGATCATCGCACGGACCCGGTTGACGTCGGTACCGACCTGTCCCAGGGAGACCACGGCAGGCAGCCAGGTCACGCGGACTTCCTCCGAGGCCTTGTCCATTTGCCGGGTTTCGTACAGCGAGACCAGGCCGAGGGCCAGGACCAGCAGGCCGAGCAGGGTGAACATGCTGGCGGCCCGTTTGCCGATTTTCATTTGCCTGAATTGCATGGGTACTCCTTGGGAAAAATCTGGCAGTCACCGGTCGACTACCCGGTCACGCAGCGTCGTACCTCCGCGTCGCGGAGTGCGGCACTGGCGCCTTTCTTCGATGATGTCAGTTAGACATCGTTCCCCAAGATTACCTGCTATTGTTGAACAGATGTTTCAAATGAGTGATTCGTTTCAGCCCCTTACGCCAGAGCCCTAGCGTTATCCCCTAGGGCTCCTCGGCAAGGCTCAGGCCAGGCGTTCGAAACGGTATGGCGCGGGGTCGATGATCGGGGTTTCCCCCGACACCAGGTCCGCCGCCAGGTGACCCGCCGCCGGCGAGGTGCCGAAGCCGTGGCCGGAGAAACCGGTGGCCAGGGTCAGGCCGGGAATGGCCGCGACCTTGCCGATGACCGGGTTGGAATCCGGGGTGACATCGATGGTTCCGGCCCAGGCCTGGGCGATCCGTGCCTGCTCGAACACCGGCCAGGCCGCGCGCAGGTTGCGCAGGGCGTCGCCGTTGAGGCCTTCGTTGGCGGGCGGGTCCTGCACCCGAACCTTTTCGAACGGGCTGACGGCGTCGGCTTTCCAGCGCCGGGCCAGGGCCAGATCGTTGACGAAGTACTTGCCCAGGGAAATCTTCAGGAAGTCGCGCTGGGCCTTCAGTTGCGGCAGGAAGCGCGTGCCCAGCAGCAGGTGATCGAGGGTCAGGAAGGCGTCCAGCTTGCCACGCTGGGTAATGATGAAGCCGCCGTCCTTGTGTTTGCGGAAGGAGAAGTCCGGGGCGCCGACGGCGATCTCGGTGGGGCCTTCCATGGGTTCGGTACGCAGCACCGAGCAGGTCAGCGGCAGGGTCGGCAAGTTGATGCCGTGATTGCCGAGGAAGCGCCGCGACCACAGGCCGCCGGCCAGCAATACCTGCTCGCAGCGGATCTCGCCACGTTCGGTGACCACGCCACTGACGCGACCGGCGCTGGTTTGCAGGGCTCGCACCGCACAGTTCTCGATGATGATCGCGCCCTTGGCCATGGCCGCCCGGGCAATCGCGCTGGAGGCCAGGGTCGGTTCGGCGCGGGCATCGGACGGGGTGTAGATGCCGCCGAGCCAGTTGCCTTGACCGCCCGGCACCTTGTCGGCGATTTCCCGGCTGCTGAGCAGACGCGAATCCAGCGACAGGTGCTCGACGCTCTTCAACCAGCCGGCATGCATGTTCATCTGCGCCTCGTTGCGCGCGATGAACATGATGCCGGCCTGACGGTAGCCGACGTCCGCACCGACCCGTTCCGGCATACCCGCCCACAGCCGGTCTGCGGCCAGGGCCAGGGGAATGTCGTCGGCGTGGCGGCTGGTCTTGCGCACCCAGCCGAGGTTGCGCGACGACTGTTCGCCGGCGATCCGGCCTTTTTCCACGACCACCACCGGGATCCCGCGCTCGGCGAGGGTCAGGGCGGCGGTCAGGCCGATGATGCCGGCGCCGATGATCACCACGGTGGTGGCGGGCGGCAGCTCGGAGCTGGTGTGTACGGGGTCGATGCTGGGCGACATGGCGGGGCTCTATAAAGGAAGGCTGAGGATTAATGCCAGTCAGTTAGTCGCTTGATGACAATTTGGGACTGCTTTGCAGCCCTTCGCGAGCAAGCTCGCTCCCACAGATTTCACCGTCTCGTGGGAGCGAGCTTGCTCGCGAAGGGCCGCAGAGCGGCCCCAGTTGGCCTAAATGACGGGCATTAGGCTGGGGCTCACTGGCCGAGGTTGATCTGCACGACTTCGGCTTTGGCTGCGCCACGGTAGGCGGTGACTTCCAGCTCCACCTTGTAGACCGTCGAGCCCAGCGGCGGGCAAGTTGCGGTGCAGGCCGGGTCGATGCCGCGGAACCTGGTGCCGATGTAGTCCATCACCTTGGCCACGTCGGCCGGGTCCTGGATGAACACCCGCGAGCAGACCACGTCGGCCAGGCTGGCATCGACTGCGGCCAGGGCCCGTTCGATGTTGGCGAAGACCTGCTCGGCCTGTTCGATCACGTCTTCCGGGATCAGCTTGGTATCCGGGTTGCGCCCGGCGGTGTTGGACACGTAGATCCAGTTGTCGACGGCGACCAGTCGCGAGTAGCTGGCCTTTTCTTCGAAGATGGAGCCGCTTTTCACTTTGGTGATCTGGGTCATGGGGAAAGTCCTCGTTGGCTTGGAAAAGGGAATCAGCGCAGTACCGGCTCGTCCCACAGGTTGAGTTTCACGCCGATGCCCAGCTCGACGGCCTTGCGATACACCACGGTGCCCCAGGCCAGGTCTTCGACCGGCATGCCGCCGACCGACATCAGGATGATTTCTTCGTCATTCAGGCGGCCCGGGGCGTCACCGGCGATGATCTTGCCGATGTCTTCCACCTGTTCGGCCTGGAGCGAGCCTTCGGCGATCATGTCCATGAAGCGCACGCCCACCAGCGGCACGTGGTTGTGCGCGGGTTTCGGCAGTTCTTCGAACCAGGCCTGGTACAGGCCGGTGTTGTCCACCACCTTGCGGATGTCGTGCTGTTCCATGCCGTCGCAGATGCTGCACGGTGCGGGCATGGCCAGGAAGGCGCCGGGCTTGACCCATTCGCGGCGTACCAGCGGGTACTTGCTTGGATCGCCGACTTCACCGGTGCTGCAGTAGGTGACCAGGTCGGAGTCGCGTACCACCTCTTCAAGGCTGTCGACGATCTGGATGTTGGTGATCTGCGGGTAGGTTTCCTTGACCCAGGCGACGAAGCTGTCGAGGCTGCGCTGGCCACGGCCCTTGATCTTGATGGTGTCCACCAGGGGGCAGGCGGCCATGAACGCGGCGACGGTGGTCTTGCCCATCACGCCGGGGCCGAGCAGGCCGATGACTTTCGAATCCTTGCGCGCCAGATGGCGGGCGCCGACACCCGGAATCGCCCCGGTGCGGTAGGCCGACAGCAGGTTGGCCGACATGTAGGCCAGTGGCGCGCCGCTGTCGGCGTCGTTCAGGGTGAACATCAGGATCGAGCGCGGCAGGCCTTTCTCGCGGTTGGCGATGTTGGAGCCGTACCACTTGCAGCCGGAGGTGCGGAAGTTGCCACCCAGGTAGGCGGGCATGGCCATCATGCGGCGATCGGCGGTGGGCTTGGGCATGTGCGGGAACGGCGAGCTCTCCGGGAAGGTGATCATCGCGCCGTGGGAATCGTTGTTCGGCCCGGCCATGCGGTAGTCACCGTGGTACAGCAGCCCGAACATTTCCTCCATGGTGTCGACGCAGGCCGGCATATCGGTGACACCGGCGCGGATCATGTCCTGCTCGGAGAGGTAGATGAAGTCGATTTTTGTAGTCATGGAGGTGATCTCTTGGTACGGCGGGCGTTGTATTGACGCGAAGGTCTCTGCAACGCTGGTTTGCAGCGTGCAGAGCGATGGAGGGAGTTTGCTAACGAGCGGTAGGCAAGTCTTGAGTCTGTGCGCCAGAGGGTTTGACTGTGCGTGACATGGAGTGCAGCAGGAGCTCTGGGCTGTGCGATCCTGTAGGAGCGTGGCTGAACTGCGAAAGGGCCGCGACAGCGGTCCCAAAACCATCCCACACGGGCTTGGGAGGTGTGGATTCCCGGGGTTTCCAGATCAGGGCTTCTGCTCTCGGGTTCCCAATACATCCCGGATGGCATCCACGACATTGCTGTCCTTGATGACATCGCTGAGCCAAGCCTCCAACGGCATATTGCCCCATTTGATCGCCCGCTCGATCAGGTGGGGAACCGGGCTTTGCGGCTCGCTCTGCTTGAAGTACACAGCGACGCTGGACAGCATGCTGAACGCTTCTTCGCGGTTCTGCGGGACTGCACGCAAAGGTGCAGATGAATACACAGGAGCAACGCTGGCCACTGGCATGCTGGTCGGTATCTCAAGCGTTTCGGTTGTAGCAGGGAGCGTTTGGATACCGCGGTCCTTCAGCAGCTTTGCGGTCAGTTGGCTTGCGCGGGACAACACGTCGACCAGACTGGCGAAGCTCGTCGCATGTGCGCCGTACAGGCGGTCAACGGTTGTCTGCAACTGCTGGCAGACGTGCAGGCAGGCGGAAATCTGGCCAGCCTTGTCTTGCAGGTGCGCGGTATCGGTAAGAACTGCCGACCGCTGGAAGATTTCTGCGTTGATCTTGCCTTCGTCCACGGCCGTCTGCATCGCCTTGGGGTTTTGCAGCGCCAGATTCTCCACATGGCGCGACTCGTCGTAGTGGCGCACACCGAAGGACTGGCCCTGGGTGATCGGCAATTCCGCAGCAATGGTAGTGAGGGTGGTATTGAGCCAGGACAAGCGCGCGCTGCGTTCTTCAATACCGTCCTCCAGGGATGGATATGCGGTATCCCAGAAATCCTTGAGGATCCGTTCGGCCAGGGTCAAGCCGAAGGTCATGCCTGCAAAGTGATCGCGCCGCGCCAGTCCTTCGTTGAGCCAGGCCACCAGCATCAGGTCCTTGCTTCGTTCGGCCAGCCCCAGGGCGGAAAGGCTGATGACTTTCTCCCAGTCGGCGCATTTGAGGTCGGTCTGCCAATCTCCCTGGGTCAGATAGGCAGGATCTGCCCGGCGGGCTTCCTTGATCTGATCGAACAAGGCGGAAAAGCCCAGGTCTTCACCCGCGCCGCCGCAAATCGGAGCGATCAGTTCGGCCATCGACAGGTCGTTGTGATAATCAGGCATGGAGGTCGCCGTTCCGGTTCAGGAGACACCACGCCCGGGTCAAAGGCGTGGTGCATGGAACGGGCCGCAGTGACGGCCCGTCATTGGCGACCTGTCAGGCGAACACTTTGTTCGCCGAACGATCCCATCCGCCAGTCACGTTGCCACCGCCCTGACCGTCGCTGCGGCTCTGCTGGGTATAGGTCGTCTTGATCCGCGCGAAGTTGAAGCTGATCTCCTCGATCGGCAGGTCACTGACTGCCTTGTCCTCGCCACTCTGGCTACCACCACCGACATGATCGAAAGCCGAGACGACAACTTCCTCCAGGGTGATTGTCATGTAGGTGACCTTGTCACCGCCGGCGCGGTTGACGTTCAGCTGGATCTTGGCGATATGGGTGCCCTTGCAGCAGGCTTCGAACAGTTTGGCCGAGGCCTTGTCCACGGCCTTGCGGATCTTGAAGTCGCGCAGTGCGACGCGCTCGGACGAGGCACCGCCCGAGGAACTGGCGGTAGCCGAGGTCGCCTGGGTGGCACCGAACTGGTAACCCAGGACTTCGATCCAGTCCTTGTGTTTTTCGTCCAGTACTTCCCCAGGAATTCCGTCGATCTGGATAAAGGAATCAAACGACATGGTGTAAATCTCCTTGACATCATTGGATGGGGCAACACACCCCTGGTTGGCCTCTCTGAATCGATCAGTAGAGGTTGTTCTGTGCCGGACGGGTTTCCCGGGAGCCCCGTCCGGCCTGTTCTTCCGCGTGGCCGCGATCGACGCTGCGTACCACGATCTCGACCCGTCGATTGGGTTCGAAGCACTTGATCAGTTCTGTTCTGGACAGTTGCCTATCGCAGTGGACCAGAGGCTTGCTGCTGCCCAGGCCATGAGCGCTGACTCGGTCCTTGGGGATGCCTTTGCCGATGAGGTAGGTGCGGATGGTGTGCGCCCGCTGCCGCGACACCGCCAGATTGCCCTGTGGATCGCCCAGTGGATCGGCGTGGCCGGAGATCACGATGCGGTCAACGTCGGCAGTGCCGAGGAGCTTGCTGGCGATGGCGTTCAACTGGTGCCGACCGGCGCTAGCCAGGCCCTGGAAGTCGGCCCGGCCAAATGCGAACAGCGTGTCGGACTCCAGCGTGATGGTCTCGATCGTGCGCAACGAATGGCTGCGCAGGCTATCGATGTAATTGCGCGAGCTGGAAATCAGAAAGGCGTTGTCGAGAATGCGCGGTGCATCCGCGGCGTGGACCTGCTCGCTGTAGAACTCGATCTGGCGACTGGCGTACAGATAGTCCCGGGGCGCATCGGGCGTAGCCATTGACTGCCCGGTATGACGGGCAATTGCGGGATACCAGTAGTCTGGCAACCTGGCGTTGAGAAACACCGGATCGGCTTTGTCACGATGGGCGAGCGAAAGCATCGCGTAGGTATCCAGTGTTGCCTTGCCGAAATCGGCGATCGACTGCGCCCGGTTGTCCTGGGGCAGGGCCGACGCCTCGACGCTGTCGACAGCGGTTACGGGCGCCAGACGTGGTGTGTTGCGTTGATAGACCTTGAGGGTCGGCAACTGGTAGAGGGTTCGCGTGAGGTTGTCGGCCACAGGTTCCAGCATTACCTGACGTAGTCGGGTGAAGTATTCCGCGCGCAGTAGAGGTTCGACCCGATAACCCTGGTAGAGGCCGAAACCCATGCGCAGCGGAACACCCTCCTGGTGGTGCTGCCGGTGATAATCGCTGGCCCATGACCGCAACCGATCGAGGCTATGCCAAGCGGTGTAGGCATCCTTGACGCGTTGGTCGGCGCTGGCTGCCAGGGCGAGATCGGCGGACAGCTGTTGCAGAGTCGCAGTGTTGTTGTGCCAGGACCAGCCCCACACGCTGCACAGCAGGGTGGCGACCAGACTGGCTGCCGCGATCTGGGTTCGCTTGCGTCGGCGCTGGCGGTGGTTGCGGCTGTACAGCGTCACCAGGTGTTGGTCGGGGATGATCACCTGGCGTAGCAATCCCTCGATGAACCGTGGCGCCGGTTTGCTGACCTCGGTTGCATGCAGTGGACGCGACTGCAATGCGAAGCGCTCGGCCACGCGCTGTTCGTGGCGGCCTGGCGAGGTTTCACCAGCGTCCCGGGCTGCTGTGAAATAGAATCCGCGCAACAATTCGGCTGGCTGGTAGGGGGTGGTCTGCATCAGGTCCCCTACGAACTGCTTCAGCCTGGGTTTCAGCGCTGCCAATTCGACGGGGAAGCGGTAAGCCGCATCATTTCCCCGCGTAACCTCGATGTTCTGGCGCACCAGGCGCTGGTGCGCCACCTGTTGCCAGTAAGCGACCACTTCGTCGAGGGCACCATCGAAGCGTTGGGGCCAGTCGGCAAGCGCGTAGCCTTTGTGGGAGAAGGTCTTGCCCATGACGGCAGCACGAGGATCGTCGTGTCCGTCATGGCAGAACGGGCCGAAGCCGGGGAGCAGATCGCACTGGCTGAACACCAGGTAGATCGGCAGGCGCATTTCGAGCAATCCATTGCATTGCTGAATACGTTGGCGCAAACGCCTGGCCGTGCGCTCCTGTGCTTCGCTGCTGCCATGCAGAAGGTCGCCGATGCCAACCACGACGATCAAGCCATTGAGCGGTCGATGCGGGCGGTGCTCGCGCAGCAGTTGCAGAAGGGCGCGCCACTTGCCGACTTGCGCGGGGTTGTCCATGTAGCACCCGGCGCTATCCAGGAGCACGGCTTCGGCACCGATGTAGCACGCGCAGTCATTTGCGGCAGACCTGTCGGCGATTGCCACGCTGTCGTCCATACCTCCGTCGAAACTCAATCCTGACTGCTCGACCAGACTACTCTTGCCGGCACCGGACTGGCCGATGATCAAGTAGCAGGGTGGAGCAGGGTGGCCGTCCTTGATGGCGCAGGACTGCTTGAATCCTGGCAGCAGCCGATCACGCAGTTGCTGGATCTCTTCGCGATTCTCCGCGTCAGCGCCAAGTTGCGTCCGCTGCGCTCCTTCCTGCTGTCGCAGATCGCGATCGAGGAGGGGCGGAGCCCGATAAAGCAGAAGGACATAGCCTGCTGACAACAGCAGGAACATCCCGATACCTGCCAGCAGGCTGTCCAGCGAACGGAAGCCCAAGGCACAGCCAATACCCCAGATCGCGAAGATCGCCAGGAAAAAGATCGCGCAGATGAAATACGGGCGATAGCGCAAGCAGAAGTACTTGAACCTGTTCATATGGGCGTGGCCGATCATCGTGCACCCCCGCTTTCATTCAGGGCCCTGAGTGCCTTGACCTGCCCCAGGTCCGTCAGCTTGACCCCGCCGAAGTTGCGTACCAGCAGGCTGACCCGGCCATGAGAGGTGTTCCAGCTGAAGCGCTGCTGGATGCCATCGAGATCCTCGACCTGAGCGCTCTCATTCAGCCGTAACAAGCCCCAACGACCCGGGAAGTCGAAGACCCTGGTGCGAGTGCCGTCCAGCGTGACTACGTCCAGCCGCGCTCCGGGTGCCCTGCCGTCCCCTGGCCAGGTGAAGCGGCGCCAGTTGCTGCGACCATTTCGATAGTGTTGCTCCTGGCCGTCGAGGCTGAACAGAATGTCGGTGAAGCGCCCGGAGGGCTCGAGCATGATCTCGAAGCCGTTATCACGATCCGAAAGGCTGGCGATGACCTGTCCCAGGGTACTGGCCTGGTCGATGCTGGACAGCATCTGCGGCCTGACCAGGGTTGCCTTGGCCGACCCCGGCCCGAGTCCCTCGCCGCCGGCCAGGTTGCCGATCTCGTTGCGCTTGAAGGTTGGCAGGAGCCCGTGATCCGGATCGATGAAACGCTGCAGGTCTTTCACCGAGGCTTCGTTGCGACTCCCCCCGGCGATCGGATAGCGATGAGCCATAACCTGCTCCCAAGGCCTGGCGATCTGCTGCGTCCAGGCCTTGGCAATCTGTTGCCCGGCCGGAGTGCGCAGAGTCTCCCAGGCATGCTGGAGCGGAAGCTCGAACAGCCGCAGCAACGAACGGGACAAGGCATCCTGGCTGGTGTCGATGCTGCCCTCCACGTAGTTGCGTAGCGCCGTCACTTCGTTTGGCTGGCCGTCGAGGGTTTCACTGATCAGCAGCTTGCTGCTCTTACCCACATCCTGGGCACGTTGCACGTTGTGCAGACGTACCTTGAGCTTGCGCAGGGCAGCCAGGTAACGGTCCATCAGCGTGCTGTCCGCGCCTTCGCCTTCGTGACTGGCAAAAAGCCGTGCAACTGGCTCGAAGCCTTTGGCGAGACTGCCGTCCTCTACGGCAGGCAGGGGCGCAGCGACATGAGCAGGCAGGCGGTCGGCGTTGTCGAGCAGATTGCTGACCTTGCTCCAGAATCCTTGTGCAGGCAGATCTCCGGGGCTGGGCAGGGCATGTTGGCGAGGCAGGTCCCACCGGGTATTGGCATCGATGGCCATCAACAGGCGCTTGATCGGCGAGTTCTGGATATCGCTGAGCAAACCGAGCTGGCGGGTTGCCGTTGGCAGGTCACTGAAGGGTCGCACCCCGACGCTGTCGGCCAAGCGGTACCAGGCCAAGGCGTAGTCGCGCTTGTAGCGGTTCATGAATTCGCGAACGAAATTGGCTTTCTGCACGATGGCGTGATTGTCGTCGCCGTCGAGTACCCAGTCCGAGTCAGTGTGCAGGTCGCTTGAGACCAGCTTGAGCAGTTCGGGCTTGACGAAGGTTTCCCAACCTTGCCGGGTGTAGATCGCTGGAACGCTGAGCGAGCCCCGCAGCAGCATACGACCGGGTTCGTCGACGAGGTCGTCGAGGGTCAGTACAGGGAAGCGCTGGCTCGATTCCAGTTGTAACCGCAGGTACTCCCGATCCACCAGGGAACTGGCGATCATGAAACGCTTGAGATTGTCCCGGGTTTCGTCAATCAGTGCCTGATTGCGCGGCAACGCGGGCGCCTGGCTGGTTTCGAGCAGGTGCAGGTAGACCGCCAGGTTGCGTTCGATCAGGCTGTCGTCTTCGAGGCTGGGCCAGGGTCCTGGCAGGTTGGCGGCTATGAAGTCCGTTGTTTCTCCGGCCTGTGGTTCGCTCAACAACAGATAGAGCTTGAGTCGGTGGTAGGCTTCGACAATCGATTCCACCTGTTTCGCATCGAGGCGCTCGAGCATCTCGTCGGTCAAGGCCAGGCCTGTGTCAGTGGCCTGCTTGCGGACAGGTTGACTGACCATGGCCGAGGCGACTGCCGAGGCCTGAATGCTGCTGGCAAAGCTGTTGAACTGGCGGAGCTGGACCTGCAGGTCGCGGGTGACCGGCTCCAGGACCCGTGAGCGCAGTTGCCCGAGATAGACGCTGCGCGTCAGCGCATGGATCGCTTCGCCCTGGTACAGTCCGGCGCCGAGCGCCAGGGGCACGCCATTGCGACGATAGGCATCGACGGTGTCCATCTGTTTACGCAATGGCTCCAGGTCCTGGCTGCTTGCCAACTGCTCGCGTACCTCGCCAAGCCATTCACGGTTATTGCCAAACGACAGCGTTTGCCAACCGACGAGGGCCACCGCAGCCAGGCTCGCCGATGTCAGCAACAGCGGCCCCACACCTGTTCGATGCCCCTGACGCAGCAGGTGCAGTACCAAATCCCGGTCAGGGAAGATCACCCGGCGGAAGACGTCAGTGATGAAGTAGCTGCACCGCTCGATGTTGTTCGTGCCCTCCTGCGCTTGCTCTTCGCCGTCCCCGGTGACGAGGGAGAATTCGCGGATGACCTTGTCTTCGTAGACTCTCCGAAGGTGCTGGTGATCTTGGGTGGCACTGGTGAAATACAGGCCTCGCAGCAGTGGTGGCGTGCGCTGCTGTTCAGGGGCGAGGTGCTGGACGAACTCCTGGAGCACGCCGCCGAGTTCGCTGAAGTAGCGTGGAAAGTTGACCAGCGTGCTGCCGGCATGCGCCCCGGCACGGCTCAACTGGATATCGACCTGTTGCCGTATGTGCCGTTGCAGGTTGTCCATGCGGGTTGCGAACACCGCCTCGAGCCCTTTTCGACGCAGTTCGCCCAGGCCGAAGGTCATGCCAAGTGGTTGCTGGCGCTCGCTCGGGCCCATATCGGCAAAGGCTTCGGAAAAGCCCGGCAACCGGTCAAGCTTGTTCAGCATCAGGTAGACCGGAGGACGGCTCCCCAGGCACGTGGCATATCCTTCAAGCAGTGTGCGCAAACGAATCGCCATGGCATGGCGCTCGTCGCGGCTGGCAAGCAGCAGGTCAGCAAGATCCACTACCATCACCAGGCCGTTGATCGCCGCCTTGCCGCGCTGCTTGCGCAACATGCTCAAGAACGCGCGAAACTCGCTGGCCGACTGCTCTTCGTGCAGGTAACGAGCGGCAGTGTCGATCAGCACCGCGTCGGCACAGAGGTGGAAATCGCAGTGTCGTGTACCGTCGTCGTCCGCGTCGGCCGTGGCGTTGCTTGCGCAAAGCCCCGACCTCGCCAGGAGCGTCGTCTTTCCCGCGCCTGCCTCACCGATCAGCAGGTACCACGGCAAGTCGCTGAGCGCGGCCTTGCCACCGCCACCTGCCGTGCAGTCGGTGCGCAACATGGCAATGGCGTGCTTGAGGCGCTCGTGCAGCACCTGGCGATCGCGAAAACCCACGTTGGCATGGTGAGAACGATCCGCCTCTACTTGCAGCAGGTGCTCTAGATTGCGCTCGGTATGAATACGCCGGTACTGGCGCAGTACGATGACCAGCAGGAACACGGCACTGACGATCGCCGCGGCTTCGGGCAGATGCTCCCGCAGTCGGGGGGAGACGCCGCCGAGCAACCAGCAGGCAAGCAGGCAGGCCAGCCACGACAGGGTCAACAGGACCCAGAAACTCTTCAGAAGACGCAATGGTTTTTTCATGTTTGTTCTGACGTGGACTCAGGCACCGAAAAGCTGGCGGACTTGCTCGGACACGGCGGCAAAGTCCCGGTCCAGCAATGCGTCGAGAAACAGGTAGACGCCGCCGCACAGCAGCGCCATCAGGCTCAGGTAGAGCCACAGCGGCACTTCGTAGCGCAGCATTTGCGACACCTGTTCCGGGAGGGCCCAGTCGGGATAAAGCGGTTCTGCCTGGCGGCAGGCGGCGATGTCCTGGCCCAGGCTGTTGGCCAGGTAGCGCAGCCGGTCCAGCTGGCCGAGACCGAATTTTCCTTCGAATCCCAGTGCCAGGCACAGGTGATAGACCTCGAGTACCTCGAGGTTCGCTTTTACGTCCGCACGCAAGGCCTCGAGCCTGTCGAAAAAGCCCTCGCCAGCCAGATGCACGCCGAAGTACCGAAACTGCAAGGGGTGTACTTCGAAGCGTTGGCGCAACTCGCCCTCGCTGGCACGCAACGCACTTTCGTCAAAGAAGGCGCACAGCGCGTACTGGCAGTCCTTGACTTGCTCGGCGCTGTAATGAGCACTGCGGGCAGCCTGCTCGAAGCCGATGAAGAAGCGCTCGACACTCTGTTCGAATTGCGCCAGAGAAGTGGCCTGACGCCCCTCGCGGACAACCAGCGCCATGCTGATGAAGTCCTCGACCAGGTTGCGCAGACGCGGTTGCGGGTCGGCAGGCAGGGCAACTTCGCTCATTTGAATACCGCCATGAGTTCGAGCTTGAGGTTGGTAAAGGTGCTGGGTACGTAGAAGCAGATGCTCTGGGCCTTCATCATTCGTTCGTAGACCTGACCTTGGGGTTCGATAGCGAAATACTGGTTATCCAGGCGCATCGGGATTGCGCCCGGCAGGCGGGTTGCGTGACGCACCGGTGCGCCCGGCATGGCGCTGTTGACCACTACGGCGATGTCGTCCGGCGAACCGACCTTGATGGCCCGGGGTACCAGATCGAGCAGGTCCGCTCCGGGTATGTCTGCGTGTACCGAGAAGTAGAAGTCGGCCTGTGCCAGTCGCGGGTCATGCAGCAGTGCCTGCCAGTGGGCGGGCTTGACTTCTGTCAGCTCGATGACCAGGCACGGTTCCGGAATCACCTTGTCGAGCATTGCGCGAATCATGTCGTCGAGCCTGGACAGCGATGCCGCAGGGTCGCGATGGTCGTAGTCAGGCAGGTCGGCAAGCTGACCGCCGAGGGAGAAGGTCAGCAGTGCACCGGCGAGCTCGGCAAGAAGCAGGTACAGGCGTTCCGGGTGCAAGCGTGGGTGGGCCAGCAGGTGAGCGAGGAGGGGACAGGCACGATTGACCGTGTTGAGCAGCCAGAACAGGGTGACATCACTGGAGCCGAACTCCGCGACCTGGTCAGCGCGCTCACGGCGACGGCGCGACAGGTTCGTGCTCTTGTCCTGCAGCACGCCGAGCAGGCGCTGCGCCATGCCGGCCATCGACTCGTGGCTGCCAACGTGCAAGGCTGGTGGCGCAAAGTGCGGGTCGAGGTCGAAGCCGCCAAGACTGTTACGTATCAGACGGGTCAACGGGCAATGGCTGTAACCGTCCAGGCAGTCGCCGTCGACCAATAGCACCACGTTGAACCGCAGGCTGGCGATCTCGTTTTCCAGATCGCCCTCATTGAGATCGGGCAGGGTATCGAACTGTTTACGAAAGCGTCGCCCGGCTTCGGGCTGCAGACCATCTTCGGCATAGTTGCGCCCAAAGGGTTCGCGCAGTTTCAGCGCCGCATGGACTTTCAGCTCATTACCCTTGCACAGCTCCCGCAGGTCACGGGCGGCGGGCAACGGGTCCTGCTGTGGGGCGTCGTAAAGGCTGCCGTCGGGAAATACCAGCTTCAGTCGTTCCAACTGCAACGAGCCGTTGGCCAAGGCATTGGCATCGACCTGCAACGCCTGCACGCCCCAGTTGAAGGGAGTGCTGCGCAGTGTCGCCTCGGCGAGCTGGCGTTGGTGAAACTCATCCTGGTACTGAAAGTGCTGGGGCAGCAGGAACATGCCTTCCGACCACATCACCCGGCTGTGCTTGCTCATCTGATGCCATCCGCCAGTGGGTTGAAAATTGAATGCCCGTGCTCGCTTGCCTGTTCCAGGTCCGCGACCGGCCCTGGATCGGGAATGGCCTGGGGTCTGTCCAGCACATCGACGCCACGCAGCGCCGCGAGCTCGGTCCGGTCGGCCAGCACGCGCAGCCCGCCGGAGCGTAACCAGATACCGTCCTTGCGCAGCGACCCGGCATCGAACGCCACCTTCCAGCGAGCGCTGCGTTCGTCGCGGAAGAAGGCGGCTACGCCGATATAACGGGTGCTTTCCAGCAGTGGCCAGCGATCGACCTGGCCGAGACCGGGCAACAAGGTGATCTCGCGGCTTTCCACGAAGGTTTCGCCCAGAGCCTTGTGCACATCGAGCCACAGGGTGTTGGCGTCGCTGGTCGAGAAACGTTGCAGATCGGTCAACTGGTACACGCGCATGACCACCGACAGCGGCGTACCGTCATGGCCTGGATTGAGCTGGGTGCCTGCATCGCTGGTGAGGATGAGTTGCTCGCTATCGGCCAGCAGGTCGGCTGCCCAGCTGTCATCCATGCGCTTGCCGATGCGCTCGGTCACACCACAACCGGCCAGGGCCAGCACGGCCGCGAGCGTCACCAAGCGTTTGCACCAAGGGTTTCCGAGTGTCATGGGCCGGCTGCTCCGTTCAAACCACGCGATAGGAGAAATCGCCATGACTTCCCGGCTCGATGGTGATTTCGGTGATCGGGGCGTCCAGGGCCATGCGTGCCAGCACCCGCTCGGAGAGTTCCGGCATCAGCGTGCGCGAGAGGATGTTGTCAATGGTGCGTGCACCGCTGTCGACCTCGACACAGCGAACGGCGATGGCCTTGATCAGGTCCTCCTGGTAAATGAGCCTGGCCTGATGGTTGCTGGCGAAGCGCCGGGCGATACGTTCGAGCTTGAGCGCGACGATGCGCTCGAGGATACGGTCCTGCACCGGATAGAAAGGCACGATGTTCAGGCGCCCGAGGAAGGCCGGTTTGAACACCCGGTTGAGCTCCGAACGCAGGCCTTCGACGATTGCGTCCGGCGTGGGGCGGCCATCTCCATGCAGGCAGGCCTGCATGATGTGCTCGGTGCCGATGTTGGAGGTGAGGATGATCACCGTGTTGCGGAAGTTGATTTCGCGGCCTTCGCCATCATCCAGCAGGCCTTTGTCGAACACCTGGAAGAACAGCTCGAGGACGTCCGGGTGGGCCTTTTCCACCTCGTCGAGCAGCACCACGCTGTAGGGCTTGCGGCGCACGGCCTCGGTCAGCACACCACCTTCGCCATAGCCAACGTAGCCGGGAGGTGAGCCCTTGAGGCTGGAGACGGTATGCGCTTCCTGGTATTCCGACATGTTGATGGTGATCAGGTTGCGTTCGCCGCCGTACAGGGTCTCGGCCAGGGCCAGAGCGGTTTCGGTCTTGCCGACGCCGCTGGGGCCGAGCAGCAGGAACACACCGATCGGTTTGTTCGGATCTTCCATGCGTGCACGGGAAATCTTGATGCGCTTGCCGATCTCGTGCAGGGCATGATCCTGGCCCAGCACCCGCTCGCCGAGCAATGCTGGCAGACACTGCACGGTTTCGATCTCATCACGCAGCATCCGGCCCAGGGGGATGCCGGTCCAACCACTGATGACCTGGGCAACGGCGCTGGCATCCACCAGCGCATGAACCAATGGCTGCTCGCCCTGGACCTGGGAGAGTTCGACCCGCAGGGCGTGGAGTCGCAGACTGTCGGTCTCGTCCTTGCTGTCCAGCGCCTTGAGCTGCTCAACCAGCTCCAGTTCGCGCTGCCATTGCTTGGCAAGGCGTTGCTCGTCCTCTCGTGCGCATTGCAGGATGTGGTCCAGTTCTTCGAGGCGGCGCCGGTGGTCATGACCTTTGCTGGACTCCTGCACCAGCACTGCAATCTCGGCCCGCAGATCATCGATTCGCCGACGGCAATCCTCAAGTGCTGCGGGCTGCGCCGACTGCCCGAGGGCAATGCGGGCGCAGGCGGTGTCTAGTACGCTGACCGCCTTGTCCGGCAACTGCCGGCCGGTGATGTAGCGGCTGGAAAGGCGCACCGCCTGGATCAGGGCTTCGTCCATCACGGCGACCTGATGATGCTCGCGCATTTTGCCGAGCAGCCCGCGCAGCATGTGGATGGCCTTGTCTTCGTCAGGTTCTTCGACCTTGACCACCTGGAAGCGGCGAGCGAGCGCGGCGTCCTTTTCGAAGTACTTCTTGTATTCGGCCCAGGTCGTGGCCGCGATGGTGCGCAGTTCGCCCCGGGCCAGGGCCGGTTTGAGCAGGTTGGCCGCGTCGTTCTGCCCCGGCTGACCGCCCGAGCCGATCAGGGTGTGGGCTTCGTCGATGAACAGGATGATCGGGTGCAGGCTGCGCTTGACCTCCTCTATGACGGCCTTCAGGCGGCTTTCGAACTCGCCCTTGACCCCGGCACCGGCCTGCAGCAGGCCCAGGTCGAGGCTGTGCAGGGCGACATCCTTGAGCACGGACGGAACCTCGCCTTTGGCGATGCGCAGGGCCAGTCCTTCGACCACGGCGGTCTTGCCGACCCCGGCTTCGCCCGTGAGGATCGGGTTGTTCTGGCGGCGGCGGGTCAGGATATCGAGCATCTGCCGCACCTCGAACTCGCGTCCGAGCACCGGGTCGATAAGGCCCTCGCGGGCACTGCGGGTCAGGTTGACCGTGTACTGGTCAAGTGCAGGGGTCTTGCCGGCACTCGCGGCCCTGGGACTGTCCGGGGCTCCGGAGCCATTGGCCTGTTTCGACTCGATGCTGTGTTCGACCAGCAGGCCGAGATTCAGGCGCAGATGATCCGGGTTGATGCTTTCCAACCCGGGCGCGGAAGCGATGACCAACTGGCGCAGTTCGGCATCGTCGAGCAGTGCCTGGAGCAGGTGCCCGCTGCGCACCTGACCGACGCCGAACTCGATCGAAGCCAGCAACCAGGCCTTTTCGATCAGGCGGGTAATGCTGGGCGAGAGTGCCGGGGTGCGGGTGTTGCCTTTCTTGAAGGTGTTCAGTGCGGTCAGCAACTGTGCTTGCACGCGCTCGCTGCTCAGCTCGTAATGGCGCAGGATCGCCGGCAGGTCGCCGTCGTCGAGCAACTGCAGGAGCAGGTGTTCGACCTCGACTTCATAGTGTTGCTGCGACAGGCACAACGCCGCCGCGCCTTCGGTAGCGGCACGCGTGGTTTCGTTGAGCTTGGCGAACAAGGACTTCAGGTTCACAGGGCGACCCCATCGTAGGAAATATGAAAAACGGCACAGCGCGAAGGCTTGATGTCGCGGGCCGGGTGTTTCAGCCAGCCCAGCCAGCCCAGTGCAAGATTGCCGTCCCGCGCCAGCCGTGCCGCAGGCACGGCCCGGGGTTCGAGCAGCGGGGCGATTTCGAAGTCCAGCTCCGGCCCCAGGTAGAAGCGCACCAGTTCGAGCAGTTGCTGGTAGTCCCGGCAACCGGGCTGGAAGCGCTGGTAATCGGGCAATGAAAGTGGACCCACTTCGATACGAATGCAGGACTGGTAGTCCCACACCCGTGCACCCGCCACCGCACTGCCGCCCAGGCGGGTGTTGTACCGGCCGAGGCGGCTGCACTGTCCGGCCTCCAGTTGAAGCCAGCGGCCGGCGAACTGCCTGACCCTGATCGGCAGCGAGTACTGGAAACCCAGCATCGCTTCGAGGTTGAGCGCATTGTGCGGTTTCTGGGTGAGCAGGCCGGAGAAATAGCTCAACAGCTCAGGGCGCAGCGCCGACTGCCGCCGCTGGAACTTCTCGCGCCGCGCGCGTGGGCCGAGCCCCGTCAGGTTGAACAGGCAGCTTTCGAAATGCGAACTGCCCTGGCGTTCGTGCTCGATATGGAAGCGGTATTTCTGCCAGGCCTCGTAGAACAGCGCGGTCATGCGGTGCGAAAAGATATCGAGGAAGGCGTGCGCTGCGTCGTCGCGGTACTGCACGTGGCGCTCCAGCAGCAATTCGGTATAGGGCTGCGGCAGGACGCCGGACGGCCCGACCAGGCCCATGAACGTCACCTGAACTTCGCAAAGCAGCCGCCCGCTCGCCGAGACCTGGCCGTCACGCTCGAAATGCAGGTCGCTGACCTCGCTGGGTGGAAACGCCAGGGACAGTTGCGAGCGGAACCGCAGTGGATCCTCATGGGGACGGGTTGCCAGGTCCATGCGCCCGGTTCGGCTGTAGTGCAGGCGGAGCAGCCGGACCAATTGAAAGAACTCGAATCGGTAAGGCTCGGCTCGGGCCTGGTCGATCAGACCAGGGGTTGGTCGCCGGTTCGTGCTGGCCATTGGACGATTCTCTTTTCTCGTTGCAGGGTGCGCAGGCTGAGTTGGGTGAAGCTGTTCATGGAGCAGTACAGGCTGAAGAAATGGTCCAGCACCCGGCCGAAGAGGAACACGCCACTGCCGGTGTACTGGGTTTCATCGAAGGTCAGGGTGATGCCGATGCCGCGTACGAAGTTCGGTCGCGGGTGGCCGATTCGGGCAACCCGCGCTTCGCTCTCGACTGCGGTGATGCCGTTGATCTGTTTGCGAATGGCGGAGCGGTTTCGATAGTTGTAGAGCGACAGTAGCTCAAGCAACACCTCGCGTCCTTGGGATACCAAGGACAGATGGTTCAACGACAGGTGGGAGATCAGTCGCCAGACCAGGCCCTTGTCCAACGGCACCCGTACCGTGGCGGTCGGTTTGCGCAGACAGCGGATCGCACTGATCACCGAATTGGCCTGGATGCTGAATTCACCGTCCTTTCCTCCGAATGGCAGACGCAGGGGGAGATCCCGATTACTGCACGTGAGGTTCAGGCTCAGGGTGTCGCTGTGACCGTCGAGCAGTTCGAGGTCGCGGTCCACCATGCGCAGGTGCAGGCAGGTGCCATCACCTTGGGGGCGGCGTCGGGCGATCCAGTAGCTGTTGCCAGGTTCCTGCTCGCCCCGTGGCTCGAAGAACGGGTGGCAGGTTTCGACCTGATCCGCCCCACCCAGCTTGCGCACCCGGCGTACCCGGTCGATGGACACGACCTCGGCGGCGTTGCGCAGACGCATCTCCGGATGGACCGGATACTCATGGCGGGTATGGCTCAGCTGGATTGGCTCCGCCTGCTGGCGGAACAGATTGATGATCGGAGTGCAATTGAGCTTGAAGTTGTTGCGCCCGATGTTCTGGCTCAGGCGTACCAGGCGCTCCTGGAGGTCGTAGTCACTGAAGTAGAAGTTGATCTCGAACTGCTCCAGCGACTGGTCGCGCAGAATGCGGGCAAAACCGGACAGGTCGAAGAACATGAACTTGTCAGGGAAGGTGAAGTACTCGTGCAACAGCCGGTAGCCCAGGAACGAGCGCTCGGAGTAGTCCACCAGCCCGTCCTCACGCTCGAACCCCACGGCACTCAGGCAATCGGCGGGCAATGCAGCTTCACGGCGGCGCCCCTGGTCATCGAAAACCAGGGTTACCCGGGCCAGGTTGTTGAACAACAGCTCGTACAACTGCTGCATCAGCGTGGATTCGCCGTCGAGGAAGAAACGCAGGCGCTCCAGTTGCAATTGCCCGAAGCGGATATCGCCCGTGACCTGAAGGCCGATACTCAGGCGCGCTACAAGATCGGCACCGTGACCGTTGAATGCCGAGCGTTCCAGCTCGACGAAGCTTGCCTGGTGCACGCGGATCGGCCACAACTCCAGCGGATAACAGGTGCGGAACCGGCATACGACACCATCGACCAGCGCCGACTGGATCTCGGTATGGCGGGCCACCTGGTAGGCTTCGGTCACTTTCTCCTGGCGACCGAGGCTGAACTCGGCGATGGAAATCGACGGCGTCGGACGCAGATAGTGCGGGTACATGACTTCCAGGAATGCCTCGACGATCTCGGGAAACTCGTCATCAAGCTTTTTGTGCACCCGCGCAGCGAGGAACGAGAAGGCCTCGATCAGCCGTTCGGTGTGCGGGTCCTCGCAGTTGTCGCCCTCGATCAACAGTCGCGAGGCGATTTTCGGGTAGCGTGCCGCGAACTCCTGGCCGAGAAAGCGCAGGTGCGACAATTCCTTTTCGTAGTAGGGCAACAGTTCGTCGAGCATCAGTTAAGGTTCTGCACTTTGTATTGCTGGCTGTTGATCTGCAGTACCGCGTCGAAGGAGACCCGGCGGTCGATGTCTTGCAGTTGCAGGACGGCGTCGACGTGGAAGGTCAGCATGCGCGGACCGGTCTTCTGCGCGAGCAGTTGCACGCGGACCTTGCTGAAGCGCCGGTCGCCCGTGCAGATGGCCTTCTCCAGCTGTTGGCGGATCTGGTTTCGCGCCTGTGGGTCGAGCAGGCTCTTGCCGGTGAAGTCGGGCATGCCGTAGTCGAGGAGGGTGCCTTCGAGCACCGGATAGGCGCCGATCCCGGTGGCCACCAGCGCCTGGCGGGTGTTCACCAGGATCTCCAGGTCGCGCACGATGCTGGCCTTGAACGCGTCCAGCGACCAGGCACGCTGCGCTGCGCTCTCCGTGGCCTGCCCCGGACGCTCGTCCAGCAGCCGGTCCAGCAGCGACGGCAGCAGGCGGACCTGGCGGCTCATGGTTGATTCCCTTGCACGATGCCGGCTCCCTTGGACATCAACTGCGGGTGGCTTGCGGCAGTTCCGCAACCAGGCGCAGCGAGGCGGTCAGTTCGTCCAGTTGGTAGTGCGGGCGCAGGTAGGTCACGGCCTTGTATACCCCCGGCTTGCCGGGTACCTCGAAGACTTCGGCGCGCGCCTCGCGCAGCGGGAACTGGGCCTTGGCTTCCTGGCTGGCGGTGTCGTCGAGCAGCACATAGCTGGACAGCCACTTGTTCAGGAAGGTCTCGACATCCTTGCGCGAGGCGAAGCTGCCAATCTTGTCGCGCATGATTGCCTTCATGTAGTGGGCGATGCGCGAGGTGGCGAAGATGTATTGCAACTGCGCCGACAGCCGTGCATTGGCATTGGCGATATCGGTGTTGTACTGCTTCTGTTTCTGCGCCGACTGGGTACCGAAGAACGCCGCGTAATCAGTGCCCTTGCAGTGCACCAGGGGAATGAAGCCGAGGTCCGACAGTTCTTTTTCCCGGCGGTCGGTGATAGCGATCTCGGTCGGGCATTTGAGCGCGATTTCGCCATCGTCGGTCCTGAAGGTGTGGGTTGGCAGGCCTTCGACCAGGCCGCCACCTTCGACTCCGCGGATCGCCACGCACCAGCCGTAGCGGGCGAAAGCGTCGGTGACACGGGTACCCAGGGCATAGGCAGCGTTCATCCACAGGTACTTGTCGTGATCGCGACCGTCGACGTTTTCGACAAAGTTGAATTCCTCCACCGGTGCGGTATCCGGCCCGTAGGGCAGGCGGCCGAGGACGTGAGGCAGGGTCAGGCCGACGTAGCGCGAGTCTTCCGAAGCCCTGAATGACTTCCATTTGGCGTATTCGACGGTGTCGAAGATTTTCGCCAGGTCGCGCGGACCGGACATGTCGGTGAACGAGTCCCAGCCGAACAGCTCGGGGGAGGCCGCCGAAATGAAGGGCGCATGTGCCGCTGCAGCGACATGGGAGATTTCTTCGAGCAGGTACATGTCTTCGGGATTGCGGTTGAACTCGTAATCACCAATGAGCATGCCGAAGGGCGCACCGCCGAAGGTGCCGTATTCCTCCTCGTAGATTTTCTTGAACAGGGCGCTCTGGTCGAATTCGCTGGCGGCCTTGAGGTCGCGCACCAGGTCCTTCTTCGAGGCGTTGAGCAGATGAATCTTCAGCGTGGTGCTGGTCTCGGTCTGGTCGACCTGGTACTTCAGGCCGCGCCAGGACGCCTCCAGTTGCTGGAACTCGCGGGCATGCATGATCTCGTTCATCTGCTCCGAGAGCATTGCGTCGATCTCGCCGATACGTGCGTCGAGCACTGCGATCAGATCCTTGCTCGGGGTCAGTTCGCCTTCGAGGACCTGGTCGACCAGTTCGCCGATCAGGTCGCGGGTACGGGCGCGCTCGGTGTCCGAACGGGCCACGCGGCTCTGGGAAATGATGCTGTCGAGCAGCGAGGACTGCGGGGTGAGGCACTCCACTGCGACAGGATCGACGCTCTGTTGTGCCTGGGCTTGCTTATCGCTCATGTTCACACTCCTTCCCGGCCGTTGCGCTCGTCGGCAGGCACTTCGGCCTGCCTGCCCAGTTCCTGGCCGAGGGCCTTGAGCTTCTCGGTGTTCTGCAACACATCCATCAGCAGCTCTTCGAGTTTGTCGTTGCCACCCATCTTGTTGCGCAGGTCGGCGAGCTTGTTGCGCACTTCGAGCAGTTTGCGCAGTGGCTCGACCTGCTTGACCACGTTCTGTGGTTCGAAGTCTTCGAGGGTGTTGAAGTTGAGCTCGACGCCCAGTTGCGTGCCGTTTCTGGCCAGGGTGTTGTCGACGCGGTAGGTCAGGCGCGGCTTGATGCCCTTGAGTACGCCGTTGAAGTTGTCGCGATCGATGAAGACGAACTTGCGTTCCTTGAGCTTGGGCAGGGGTTCCAGCGGGTTACCGGAAAAGTCGCCGAGTACACCGACGACAAAGGGCAGTTCTTTTTTCTCGAGCGCGTCGCCAATGTCCACGTCATAGGTGATGTGAACCCGTGGCGCGCGAATGCGGTCAAGCTTGTGCTGGGTACTTTCCTTCTTCGCCATCGTCTTCTCCAGTGCGAATCGGTACGGGGTCCGCAGGGCGGACGCCACGTGTCAAAGGTGTTCGATCGTTGCCAGCAGGCGCTGGCGAATGTCGTCGTGCATGTCCAGGATCGCCTCGCGTCCTACCAGCTCCTCGAAGCTGGCGTTGCCGGCGATCTGCGTGCTGCTGCGAATCACTGCGTCGGCGGGCAGGTCCGAGCGCACCGGCGAGCTGACGACACAGAAGGGCAGGTCACCCAGGCCTTCGAGACGCTCGAAACCCAGGCCGAAGCGCAGGCCCCCGAACAGCCGGCCCAAACCCGGAAATTTGCTCAGGCAATGGAACAGCACCAGGTAATGCACGACGAAACGATAGAGTTCAGCGCTGCTGCGATTGGGGTCCTTGACCAGGGTGCGCAAGCGCGCCAGGTCGAAGTCCTCGAAACCCACCACCCAGCGCACCGGGCTGGTGATACGGATGACCTGGCCGCAATCGTCCAGGGTCTTGTCGTATTCCAGCGGGAACAACGCCGGGAGGGTGCTCATCAGGTTCAGCGGCACCTCCAGCCCGTTGACCAGTTGAAACGGTGCGGCCGTGCCAACGCGTTCGTACAGCTCGACCAGCGCCTGGAAATGCCCCTGGGTTTCCCGCCCGCTGCCACGCTGGGCGCCTTGCAGGTACTCGCCGAACAGGTTCTGCGGGCGGATCAGCGGCGCAAGGGTCGCCAGGTAGTCCGCCGCCTGCGCCTTGAGCACATCGGCGATCACCCGGGTCTGGCTGCGTAGCTTGATCAGCGCCTCGACATCGAACGTCTGGGTCATCGAAACATTGCCCCTGGGGCTATGGACTTGCGGAGCCTGTCTGTCATTGCTGAAAACGAATTCATCGAGCGAAAAGGGGCTGGTACCGGCAAAGAGATATCTTTCTGCCGGCAACTATCGAAAAGGGTGCCACCAGGGGAGTGAGTTCCCGCTGGCCTAAAAGACTGTTCCGTGTTTTTTGTGGTGCAGCAATAATGGCCTATCGCCACACTGGTTATGACCGGGCAGTCGGATACGCCATGGAAATGTGCCAAACCCCTGTATTTGATGGGGTACGAAGCGATTGAAAGTTTTCGAAATTGAGTTTATTGCAAAAAGTTAAAACGCCTTGTTTCCTGCTTTCGGGATGATCTTTTCAAGTGCTAGCAATTTCGCGCTTAAACAAGTTGTATTTCTATATTGTTTGGTTGGTGAAATTTCCTACATTGAATTTCCTATCGACTGTAGTCCTTTGTCGTGAATATAAACGAACTGTGTCGCTGTCAGGCAATGGATAACGGTTGGCCGGTATTTCTGCTCACAGTTGAATTTGCGCTACGCCACCAAGGAATAGCGTGGCTGAAATATTTGGTCTTAGTTGGATGTCGACCATTTTGTACTGGTGCTCAATCGCTGAAAACCATCGAGAAGCTACGGGTTAGAGCACGTTTTCAAGTGAAATAAGAGCGGAGAATATCAAGTGGCCATCATTTGACAGTCAAACTATCGCGGCGTTTCCATTGGCACCGTTTCCAACATCAGTGCAGGACGCACTTGCATGAACACCAATACTTTCGGAGCGACGCCATTGCTGCGTCGT
Organism: Pseudomonas sp. FG98; assembly: GCF_057808595.1. Classification (NCBI taxonomy): domain Bacteria; kingdom Pseudomonadati; phylum Pseudomonadota; class Gammaproteobacteria; order Pseudomonadales; family Pseudomonadaceae; genus Pseudomonas; species Pseudomonas sp. FG98. The sequence continues at coordinate 25,610 of NZ_JBMDIJ010000074.1, forward strand.
GTTGCCACTTTTCTTGCTGGCGGTTGCGCCCTGGAGGGACGAAGTTGAGCAGGATCCTATATCCGTGCACTGCAAACGATCCGCTCGGACGTGGCTGGGGCAGTGGTTTGCTCGGCCATGGAGAACTACCTTGGCCGGAAACTGTCGCGGCCAGGTCTTTTCCGCCGCTGCTCGATATTGGTGGCAGGTACAACGCCAGTGATCGTGATGCGGCAGAGTTCCTCATCCTGCAGTTGGGCGCGGTGGAAAGTGAACTGGAAGTCGAGGAAGCCCAGGACTACGCGCTGATGCTCCGTGCGCTGCTGGACAAAATGGCGAGCAGCACAAAGTTGGCCACCGATGAGTTGGTGGCGCTGCAAAAAAGAGCCGAGGCGATTTCTGGATTGGGGCCGGTCTTGTTCTCGCCTGGAAATATGCCTGGGACGCTCGCTGCGCTTGGTGGGATCGTTCATGCGGCAAGCATGAGTACCAAGGTCGAGAATCTCCTCGATCTGGATCGCGACACCAGGAAAGCGCTGAAGAAATGGGCCACATCGCGTGGCAAGCCGGGGAGTGTTTCGGCCAATAGGGCGTTTCGCGGGCGGATCAAGCTGGTTCGTTACGGCGGCAACCTGTTTTTCGAAATACCGGCCAATGCCAAGGCCAGCCTGTATCGCGTAAATGGGCAACTGAATAGCGCAACGATCAGGCTTTCCGCCCATGACACCGCCAGGGCGCTGCGCAGCGTCGCGCATGTGGACAGTGCTGCTTACGGGAGTCGAGGGGTGGGAAGGGTACTGACGGGAAGTGCTGCAGGGCCGCTGCTGTCGTTTGGTCCCCAGATGGTCATTGATGCGAGTAATTCATCGAGCATTAGTGAGTTCTTGCACAGGTCGGCGTATAGCCAGCCTTCGAATGTTGCTGCCTTCGCGGCTGGCGCAGTACTAGTTGGCCTCGCTGGTACAGCAATCGTCGTCGTTAGTATTGCGCTGGTAACGGGTGCTGCAGTGCACATTCTTTTGAGCGAAGAATTAACAGGGTGGGGGAACGATATAGGTGACTGGTTGACTAGAAGCAATTAATCAGTGTGGCCGCTGAGTTTGTATGGGATCAGGAGGGTGCGTGCTTGTAAGGATCAGATATTAGGAAAGTGTCAATTTATCGAAGTATTTTAAGTTTGCTCGCGCCTGGGTTGTTTGAATCGGTAAAGGTCAGCGGGAATTTTTCATTTCTTCAAAAGACAGGGTCGTGAGTCAATGTTTACGCTTGATCGATTTTTTTCCAGGATTTGGGCAGGCTGGTTTTTAACCTTGATGATTTTTATCGTGTTTTTCGGCGTAGGCCCCTCATTTCTAACGATTCCAATCGCTGTCGGTTCCGTGCTTACGTTCTTATGGTGTGTGAAATGCGCCTATCAGTCGGAGCGCTTCAGTGACTTCGTAGCATTTCGACTATTTTTTAGCCTCGCTGTGGGGCCAATATTGGCATTTGTATTTTCACATATGTTGATGTACGGATTAAGAGGGGTTCATTGGGCACAATCACTCTTCATTAGTGCCCTGCCGATTGTGCTTGTTGCTTTGATGTATGTGCTCTTTTACTCCAGCAAGGGCAGGCGCGATGTCTTCATTATTCAAGGCGGAAGCGTTGATATTCAAGGGCCTAAACCAAACAATCCCTGGCTTCTGGCTGGTGTGTCAGCAGGGGGCGGCGGTATGGTTTATTCGGCAATGCAAGAGCATGGCATACCCATGGAAAGCTTGGTTTTTCTGATAGTAGCTGCCTCGCTTTACAACGTTTTCTATTTTCGTAATCACATTTTCTCCTTGAAATCTCTGAAGCAGCGCGAGCGCCGAGAAAACTGCCACTACACCTTCAAGGACATCGAACATATCCGCGAACTTCGCCAGGCCTCTTTCCTCGGCCGCCTCTTCGCAGTCAGAAACAAACACTGAATTCATCACGTCCACCTTGGCTATAAAAGGACCGCATCATGCTGATGGACCTGCTCGCTCTGGCCAACCGCCAGAACCGCCGCTTGTTCAAACTCGACATACCCTCACGACAGAACAAGAACGATCTGTTGCTCGAGCACTTCACCGGCATAGAGACCTTGTCCCAGCCATTTCGCTTCGGCCTTAACCTGCTGAGCGATTGCGCCGATATCAAGTTCAAATCGATGATCGGGCAGTCCGCGACCCTGGAGATAGAACTTGCCGATGGTGGCTGTCGCTATATCAACGGCCATATCAGTACGTTCTCCACGGCGGGCAGCGACGGAGGCTTCATTCGTTATTCGGCGGTGCTCGATTCCTGGCTGGAGATGTTGAAACAGAGGTTCGATTCGAGAATCTTCCAGGAAAAGACCATCCAGGAAGTGGTCAGCGAAGTCTTCGCCGGCTTTGGCACATTGGCCCGTTACGAGTTTCGCCTGGGCAAGCCGCTCAAGGTGCACAGCTACATCACCCAGTACCGGGAAAATGACCTCAATTTCGTCCAGCGCCTGCTGGAGGGCGAGGGGTTGTTCTATTACTTCGAGCACAGTGCCGATGCCCACCTGATGGTCATTACCGACGACTCCAGTCGCCTGGTGCCTCTGCCGGAGCAACCCAGCATTCGCTACCACTCTGCATCCGTGACCGAGACCGCCGACTCGATCACCCACTGGGGTGCCACGCGCGAACTGCAGCCAGGCAAGATCTCCCTCAGAACCTTCGATTACCGCCAGCCGGGCAATTTCCTTCCGGTCACCCTGAACAGCCTGAACGACCAGGGTGATGTCGGCCGCTTCGAGGTCTATGACGTTCCGGGGCATTACACCCATGGCACCTATGAACAGGGTGAGGCCCTGGTGCGCAACCGGATCGAGGCGATGGAGGCCAAGGGCAAGATCTTTCATGGTGCCAGCAACTGCCGGGCCATGAGACCCGGCTACACCTTCGAGCTGACCCAGCATTACGCCCATGACACCGGCAGCGAGGAGGATCGTCAGTTCCTGCTGCTCGGTGTTCAGCACGCGGGCAGCAACAACTACCTGACAGGCGGGGAGGCCTTCTACCACAACCGCTACAAGTGCATTCGCCGCAAGATCGCCTATCGCCCCGAGCCCGAGGCGCGCGCCCCCGTGATCTCTGGGCCGCAGACAGCCATCGTGGTCGGGCCGCCGGGGGAGGAGATCTACACCGACGAACTGGGACGGGTGAAGTTGCAGTTCCACTGGGACCGCCAGGGCGAGTTCGACGACAAGAGCTCCTGCTGGGTAAGGGTCGCGCAATCCGCGGCCAGCGGCGGCTTTGGCAGCATCCACCTGCCGCGGGTCGGGGATGAGGTGGTGGTGCATTTTCTCGACGGTCAACCGGACCGCCCACTCGTTATCGCCTCCGTCTACAACAGCCGTAACACCCCGCCGTGGTCGTTGCCGGCAAACAAGACCCAGAGCGGCCTGCTCACCCGGTCGATAAAAGGCAACGGCAGCACCGCCAACTTCCTGCGCTTCGAGGACAAGGCCGGCGCCGAGCAGATCATGGTGCATGCCGAACGGAATATGGATACCGAGATCGAGCGCGACGAAACCCATGAAGTTGGTAACGACCGCAGCATTATCGTGGGCGGCTCGCACACCGAAGCCATCCGGAAAGACACGCTGGTCAACGTTCAGGAAGGCTCTTACACCCTTCAGGTGGACAACCAGTTCATCCAGATCAGCGCCAGGAAGCACATTGTGCTTGCCGTGGGAGGCAGCACCTTGACGATGACCCCGAACAGCATCGATCTCTCGGCCGAACTCATCAACGTGACCAGTACCTCGACCATGCAAATCAACGGTGCGCCGGTTCGGGTCAATGATTGAGGCCAGCCCCGTGTACAAACCCTCGATCTATGACCAACTCTCGGTTGGACGTACACGCCGGCAACAGGTTGCTCCCCAGGCGGCGCCAACTGTCGCCGAGGAGTCCCCGACAGTGCGAGAAACCGCAGCCCTTGCCGTTCTGGCAGCGCCCAGTCGCTTCGCCTTTGCCGGCGTCGATCTGGTGTTACCTGCCAGTGTCCGTTTTTGCGATATCCAGCTCAGGCTCGAACACGGTGGCGAGCCGGTCCACCTGACCATCCGCCGACGTGACGCGAAATCGAACCAGGATCTGGAACGCTCGATTCATGCCGCGCTCGTGGATCTGCTCGACGACGGTTCGCCACTGAAGGTAATCCGCCAGGACGAGCGCGGCTTTGCCGGCAGCCGCGGTGCGGTGGTGGATTTTCATTTCATTGCCGCCCACGAAGCACGACACGGACGTCTTTTCGGCGCGCTGCTGCCCGTCCCGGGCGATGGCGGGCAGCAGCAATGGTTGGACATCTCCTGTGTCATCGATCCGAGCAGGCCTGCCCTGAGTGGATGGCTGGCCGAGTTCGATGGCCTGATCGACAGCCTCACACCCTCCTGACCTCATCAATCCCCTACCAGGAATTCCTATCCCATGGACTACGTGTTACAGGAAGGCAGCCTTTCGCTGCCGGATGGCTACATCGACCGCAGCGTCAACATGTTCACCTTCGGTGCCAGCGTGCCGGCGCCATTGAGTATTACCATCGCGCGCGACTCGCTGGGGCAGGGCGAGCCTCTGTCGGACTACGTGGAGCGCCAACTCAGGATCCTCGCTTCGAAGCTGCCTGGTTATACCCATCTGGGCAGCCATGCCGTGTCGTTGTCCATCGACAAGCCGATTCCAGGCATCCAGGTCGACGGTTGGTACATGAGCCAGGGGCGCCCGCTGTACCAGCGTCAGGCGGTATTTCTGCTCAACGCCGAACGTGCCTTGATCTTTTCCGCCAGTGCGCAGGACGAGTTCAGCGCGACGCAGAACCAAGACTGGGCGAACCTGCTGGCCGGCTTCACTCCTGCCGCTGAACAGGAGTAACCCCTCATGTTCGAAGCAGCCAGGTTCGGCGACGATATCTCGCACTCCAGTGCAA
>NZ_JBMDIJ010000075.1:0-30201 GCF_057808595.1 Pseudomonas sp. FG98
CATAGGTACGTTGCAACAAATGTGGGAGCGGCTGTTAGCCGCGATGCGCCGCGCGGGCGGCGCTCGATCTCAAGGCCGCTGCAAGGCTCAAGGCAAGCGCCGGTGCGTCGATCTTTCGAGCGGCCCCAAGCAATTGCCCCGACCCGGTCAGCCCCCCTCAAGCCGCCGTCGACAACGTCCCCCGCATCTGCGCCACCAACTCCAGCAAGATCGCCTTGACCGCCTGCGCCGGCACCGACAACGGCAGGTGTCCGGACAGACACAGCGTCAGCGGCGCCTCGATCGCCGGCTCGACGATTCGGCTCAGATGCACACCCCCCTGCGCGGCCACCGCCAGCGCCGCCGATTCCGGCAGGATGGTGGCGGCAAAACGCTCCGCCACTGCACTGCGCAGGGTAGTGGCCGATTCCACTTCGGCGATCACGTTCGGGCTCAGGTCCAGGCGGGTGAAGGCTTCGTCCACCAGGCGGCGGACGATGTTGTATTGCCGTGGCAACAGCAGGTCCATTTCGGCGACCCGTGCCAGCGGGATCTGCCCGCGTCCGGCCAGCTTGTCGTCGGCGCTGACCAGGTAAAGCGTTTCGCGCAGCAGCGGGATGAAGCTCAGACCGTGGATTTCGCGGCCGCCGTAGAGCACGGCCATGTCCATGCGCCCGCTCATGATCAGTTCGCTGAGGGTCACGCCATAGTTTTCATTGAGGTAGAGGGTGATGCCGGGGTGCAGTTCGCGCACCCGCTTGAGCAACGGCACCGCCAGGCTCGACGCCGCCGTGCCGGGGGCCAGCCCCACCGAGACGTTGCCGGTCAGGGCTTCGCTGCTGGAGGTCACGTCGCTCAGCGCCTGCTCGCACTGGCGCAGGATCAGTTGGGCGTGGGCATACAGCACCTTGCCCGCTTCGGTAGGAGTGACGCCGCGTTTGGTGCGAATCAGCAACTGTTGCTGCATCTCCGCCTCCAGCGTGACCAGTTGCTGGCTCAGGGCCGGCTGGGCGATATGCAGCACATCGGCGGCCTGGGTCATGCTGCCGATATCGACAATCTTCACGAAGTATTTGAGGCGGCGCAGGTTCATCGGCGGGTACTCGGTAGAACGGTGATGCCGGGGGTTTTGCAAGCAGCGCGCCAGCTCCCCGTCCGGTCATAAGAAACGCCTATGAGCGGCCTTGCGCCCCCCAATTCACTCCGGATCCGGCACTGAAACAGGGGCTTTTGCCGCCGTGTGCCCGGTAATGGTGCGCGGGTCATAAGCCGGCCTTATTCGTCCAGAGCGAAGTCCTCTTTTTCACCCGTACCCGGCGCTCGTAACGTGACACTCGGATGTCCTTGAGCCCGTGAGTGTACAGATGATCGCCGAACCCGCCGCATTGAGCTTTCGCCAGGCCCTGCTGGCCATGCTGGGCATTTCCCTGGTGCTGATGCTTTCGGCGCTGGACCAGACGGTGATCGGCAACGCGCTGCCGAGCATCGTCGCCCAGTTGCACGGCTTCGACCTGTACGCCTGGGTTGCCACCGGCTACCTGCTGGCCTCGATCGTGACCATCCCGATCTTCGGCCGTCTCGGTGACTATTACGGGCGCAAGCCCTTCGTGCTGGTGGCAACGCTGATCTTCATGCTCGCCTCGCTGATCTGCGCGCTGGCCGCGAGCATGCCGTGGCTGGTGGCCGGACGGGTGTTGCAGGGCTTTGGCGGCGGCATGCTGGTGGGCACGGCCTTCGCCTGTGTCCCCGAGCTGTTTCCCGACACCCGCCAGCGCTTGCGCTGGCAACTGCTGCTGAGCGCCATGTTCAGCGTGGTCAATGCCATCGGTCCCGGCCTCGGCGGCTACCTCACCGGCCAGTTCGGCTGGCGCTCGGTGTTCTGGCTCAACCTGCCGCTGGGGTTGGCGGCGCTGTTCTTCGCCTGGCGCTACCTGCCGTGGTATCGACCACGGCTGCACGCGCCGGTACGTCTGGACTGGCTCGGCGGGCTGCTGATCGTGCTGGCCCTGGGTGGCCTGCAATTGTTCGTCGAGGGGCTGGGACGCAGCAGCGCCGGGGGCAGCCTGGCGTTGGGCGGGCTGGCGCTGCTGGCCTTGCTCGGGCTGATCTGGCAGGAACGGCGCTGCGCTTCGCCGCTGGTGCCGGGGGCGCTGTTCGCCCAGCGCAGCATGCGCCTGTTGTTCGGCCTGGCGCTGTTGGCGGGCGGGGTGATGTTCACGCTGCTGTTCTACCTGCCGTTGTTGTTGCAGGGCGGCTTCGGTTATTCGCCGGAGCAGGCCGGCCTGCTGATTACCCCGTTGGCCTTGAGCATCACCCTGGGGGCGATGGTCAACAGCCGGCTGATGACCCGCCTGGCCAATCCCAACTGGCTGCCCCTCGCCGGTTTCACCACCCTCTGCTGCGCCTGTGCCGGGTTGGCCGCCACCGGGCAGGACACCCGTTTCGCCCTGATGACCACGTTGATCCTGCTGGCGGGCCTCGGCCTGGGTTTCGTCATGCTCAACCTCAGCGTCTTCACCCAGACCCTCGCCGAGCGCCAGCACCTGGGCATCGCCACCGCCTTGCAGCAATCGCTGCGCCTGGTGGGCGGGCTGCTCGGCACGGCGGTGATGGGCTCGCTGGTCAACCTGCTGTACGCCCATCACATCCGCCTGGCGCTGGACGCTGCCGGCCAGTCTGCCGCCTTCGAGCGCCTGCGCGATCCGCAGGTGCTGATGAGTGGCGCTGCGGGCCTGCCCGCCGACTGGTTGCTGCTGGCCCGCACCGCGCTGGCCCAGGCGATTGCCAGCGGCCTGCTGCTCTGCGCCCTGGCGGCGCTGCTGGCGGTGTGGCTGACCTGGCGCCTGCCGCAGGTCGATCTGCATACCCGGCGCTGAACCCTTTTTCCCTCGTGACAGGAACGCCTTCATGAACCAACCCCTGCAAGCCGCGCGACCGCTTGCGGCCGTCGTCGCCGAGCCCGCTGCGCGGGTCTCCCTGATCGGCGCCCGTGCCTACCTGCTCGAAGCACCGGGCGAGCTGACCCTGGAAGCGCAGCGGCGGATCTGGGCGCTGTCCCGGACGTTGCTGGCCCGCCCGGAGGTGGACACCACCGTGCCGGGCATGACCAATCTGCTGGTGCTGTTCCGCCAGATTCCTCCCGAGCCGCAACCGGTCATCGAAGAATTGCAACAGCTATGGCGTGCCGCCGACCCGCTGCACCGCACGGGCCGTACCCACGAAATCCCGGTGCACTACGGCGGCGAGCACGCCATCGACCTGGCGGCGCTGTGCGATCACTCCGGGCTCAGCGATCACGAAGTGGTGCGTCGTCATCACCAGGCGCACTACAGCGTGTTCGCCGTGGCCAGCGCACCCGGCTTCGGCTACCTGGGTGGCCTCGACCCGGCGATCCATATGCCGCGCAAAAAGATTCCGTCGCTGCACATGCTCAAGGGCATGGTCACCATCGGTGGCATGCAGTCGGGCATTGCCGTGCTCGACGGTCCCAATGGCTGGAATGCCATCGGCTTTGCCGACACGCCGATGTTCGATGCCCACGCCGCGCAACCCGCCTTGCTCGCCCCCGGCGATACCGTCTGCTTCCTGCCCGAGAGGATCGAACTGTGATCGAAATCATCGCCACTGGCCCGCAGAACACCGTCCAGGACCTCGGGCGCCAGGGCCATCGTCATGTCGGCGTGGCCACTGCCGGCGCCATGGACACCCTGGCCCTGCGCACCGGCAACCTGATGCTGGACAACGCCGCCGATGCGGCGGCGCTGGAAGTGCAGACCTTTCCGCTGAAAGTACGTTTCAGTGCGGACGGGGTGATCGCCCTGACCGGCGCCGATGGCCGCGCCAGCCTCGACGGCCATGAGGTGCTGCCCTGGTGGGCGTTGCCGGTGAAGGACGGACAGACGCTGGAGATCCGCCATCCTCGCCAGGGTGCGCGGGTCTATCTGTGTGTCGCCGGGGGCATCGATGTGCCGCAGGTGATGGGCTCGCGCAGCACTGCGCTGCGCGGTGGCTTCGGTGGTCTGCACGGGCGCCCGGTGCAGGCTGGCGACTGCCTGGCGGTGGGCGAGGCCGGTGTCCTGTCGATTGCCGCTGGAGGATATGGCGTGCAGCCACCGGGTGTGGCCATGGCCGAGGCGTTTCCCCTGGAGGCCGACGGCAGCCTGCCGCTGCGGGCGATTGCGGCGGGTGAGGCGGACTGGTTCGGCAACGATCTGCCGCGCTTCTGGGCGCAGGCCTGGAAGATCTCGGCGCAGAGCAACCGCACCGGTTACCGCCTCTCCGGCGAACCGATCCAGCCCGAGCACGGCAGCGAGATGCGCTCCTATGGCCTGGTGCCTGGGGTGGTCCAGGTGCCGCCGGGAGGCGAGCCGATCGTGCAGCTTAGTGATGCCAATACGGCTGGTGGGTATCCCAAGGTGGCGGGGGTGATCGAGGCGGACCTGTGGCGCCTGGGGCAGGCGGCGATTGGCAGCCGGATTCGCTTTGTCGAAGTGACACCGCAGGAGGCGATTGCCGTGGAGGCGGCGGTCGAGGGGTATCTGGCGGGGGTTCGGCGGTTGGTGGTGGGCGGGTTGCTGGGTTGAATTCGAGGACCCCATCACTGCATGGGTATTTACATATCTTTTGAGTCCTGGTGACCGCAAGGTGCCCGTCGGGATACCGGATCAGGGCTGACAGGCGCATGACGGTGTTTATCTGGCGCCCTCAAGATCGAGCGCCGCCCGCGCGGCGCTCGATCTTGAGGGCGCTGAAAGCCTTCCGGCATGCGCCTGGCAGCCTTGATGCGATTTCCTGACAGGCGCTCGTGCTCAAAAGATGTGTAGATACTCATGCTCATCGCTGCGGTTCGGCGCCCCGACAAGCCACACAGTGACCGCGTGCACCGCTGGACCTGTGTGGAGCTGGCTCGCCAGCGATGAGGCCCTGAAGTAACCAGCGAAACTCTTGAATTTCCCTCACAAACCATGGGCCGCATCGCGGCCCATGTTCATTTCCACCACTCAGCGCAGCCCGGCACAGAACTCGGCAATCCGCTCGCACCCCTGTCCCAGCCTTTCCAGGCTGGTGGCATACGACAGCCGGAAGTACGGGCTCAACCCATACGCCGCCCCCTGCACCGTGGCGACATGGTGCTCTTCCATCAGCGCCATGCAGAAGTCGGTGTCGTTATCGATCCTGCGCCCCCCGACGCTGGTGCGGCCAATGAACTCGCCGATGTTGGGGAACAGGTAGAACGCCCCTTCCGGCTTGTGACAGGTCAGTCCTTCGATACCCGCCAGGCGCTCCAGGACGAAGTCGCGGCGCTGCTGGTAGATCGCCGCACGTTCGGCCAGCAGCTCCTGCGGGCCATTCAGCACCGCGGTGGCAGCAGCCTGGGTCAGGGTGCAGACGCCACCGCTGTTCTGCGTGTTGACGTTGCTCACCGCCTTGATCAGTTCTTTGGGACCGCCGCAGTAGCCCATGCGCCAGCCGGTCATGGCGTAGGCCTTGGACACGCCGTTGACGGTCAGCACGCGGTCATACAGGCGCGGCTCGACCTCGGCGATGGTGCAGAACTCGAAGCCGTCGTAGATCAGGTGCTCGTACATGTCGTCGGTCATGATCCACACGTCCGGGTGCTGCAGCATCACCTCGGCGATGGCCGCCATTTCCTGGCGCGAGCACGCCGAACCGGTGGGATTGCTCGGGTAGTTGAGCAGCAGCCATTTGGTCTTCGCGGTGATGGCGGCGTCGAGGTCCTCGGCCTTGAGCTTGAACTGGTTGTCCTGGCTGCACGGCACGGCGACCGGCACGCCGCCGGCGAACTTGACGATATCGGCGTAGCTGATCCAGGCGGGCGTTGGGATCACCACTTCGTCACCCGGGTTGAGGGTGGCGAGCATGGCGTTGAAGATCACCTGCTTGCCGCCACCGGCGACGAGGATCTGCGAGGGTTCGTAGTCGAGGTTGTTGTCACGCTTGAACTTGCCCTGGATCGCTTGCTTGAGCACCGGGGTGCCTTCGATGGCCGGGTACTTGGTGTCGCCGGCCAGGGCCGCGGCGTGGGCCGCTTCGATGGCGTGGGCCGGGGTGGGGAAGTCCGGCTCGCCGGAGGACAGGCTGATCACCTGGATGCCCTGGGCGGTGAGCTCGCGGGCTTTCTGGGTCATGGCGACCGAGGCGGAGACGGAAACGTTGTTCAGGCGTTCGGCAATACTGGGCATGGCTGTGGCTTCGCGGTGGAGGAACACTGCGCCCAGCTTAAAAGTGCGCCGCGGGCCTGCCCAAATAGCCCTTTGCTGTGGAGTCATAAGGGAATCGGATGGCTCGCCGGACAGGCAAAAAAAAGCCCGGCCGATGCGCGGCCGGGCAGTGCAGCAAGGAGGGTGCGGGTTATTCCAGGGCTTCGAATTTCATCTCGGCAAGCTTCTGCACGCGCTCTTCGCGAACCAGGTTGTACTCGGTCTGCGGGCCGATCCACTTGTTCCAGATCTGGTCGATCTCGCCGGCCGCATCCATGGCGTAGAGCGCCTGGTTGACCTTGTCCAGCAGCACCGGCTGCTCCAGCTTCATGCCCACGCTGATCGGCTCCAGCGCCATCGGCTCGGCGGTGATGCCCAGCTCCACGCCACCGGCCTTGGCCTGGCTGACCAGCTTCTTCGCCGACATGGTGTTGGTGACCACGCCGAGCACCTTGTTCTGCTGCACGGCGAGGTAGGCGGAACCGGTGTCCTGGAAGGTCACCGGGGTGGCCTTGGCCATGCGGATCGATTGCTCGGAGGTCGAGCCCTTGGTCGCGCTGATGCGCTTGCCTTCGAAGAACGCCTTGGGCTTGTCGGCCAGCGGCGCCTTCACCACCAGCACTTCCTTGGCCACGTAGTAGGGATCGGAGAACTGGATCTGCTGGCCGCGGCTCTTGGTGTAGGCGAGGTTGGCCACTACCACGTCGACGCGGCCCATCTTCACCTCGGCGATGCGCGCTTCACCGGACAGCGGCTTGAGTTCCAGCTTGACGCCCAGGTGCTTGGCCAGGGCCGTGCACAGGTCGACGTCCATGCCTTCGAGCTGGCGGGTCGACGGGTTGGGCGAGGAGAACGGCGGTACGTCGGAGTAGACGCCGCAGCCCAGGGTTTGCTTTGCCTGGATATCGGCCCATTGATCGGCGTGGGCGGTAGCGGCCATCAGGGGCAACAGCATCAGGGCCAGTCGAGCGTGCTTTTTGTGCATTGCAATGAACCTCGAAGAATGGGACGGATGTGGGGCAGTTGTTCAAAAAGGGGCGGCTCAATGGGCGCGCAGGTCGCTGATGAAGCGCTGCGCCCGCGGGTGTTCCGGTCGGCTGAAGAACTGTTCGGGCGTGGCGCGCTCGAGGATTTCCCCGGCGTCCATGAACCAGATGGTGTCGGCGACTTCACGGGCGAAGTTCATTTCGTGGGTCACGCACATCATGGTCATGCCGTCGCGGGCCAGGCTGCGCATCACTTGCAGCACCTCGCCGACCATTTCCGGGTCGAGGGCGCTGGTGGGTTCGTCGAACAGCATCACCGGCGGCTCCATGGCCAATGCCCGGGCGATCGCCACCCGCTGTTGCTGGCCGCCGGACAGCTGGCCGGGGTAAGCGCCGGCCTTGTGCGCCATGCCGACCCGCTCCAGCAGTTCCATGGCCTGCTTCTTCGCTGCGCCCGGGCGCAGGCCGCGCAACTTGGTCGGGGCGAGGATGATGTTGTCCAGCACCGACATGTGCGGGAACAGGTTGAAGCTCTGGAACACGAAGCCGATGCGCGAACGCAGGCGGTTGAGGTTGGCGTCGGTGCCGTGGATATCGTGGCCCTCGAACAGGATCTGCCCGCCCTGGATGGCCTCCAGGCGGTTGACCGTGCGGATCAGGGTGGACTTGCCCGAGCCCGAGGGCCCGCACACCACTACCACTTCACCCTGGCGGATCTCGGCGTTGATGGTGGTCAGGGCGCGGTACTCGCCGTACCACTTGTCGACATTGGCAAACATGATCATCGGGTTCATGGCGGTCATCTCGAAGCTTCGGAAGTGGGAAGGGCGCTACTCGCAGAGGCGGCCTGCGGCTGGCCGCGGTCACCCTGGCGCTTGCGCTCTATGCGTCGCTCCACTGCGGTGGCCAGGCGGGTCAGGCCGTAGCACAGCAGGTAGTAGGTCACGGCGAGGATGGCGTAGACCTGGAACGGCTGGGTCAGCAGCTGGTTGTTGACCTGGTTGGCGGCGAAGGTCATCTCTTGCACGTTGATCATGTAGCCCAGGGTGGTCTCCTTGATGATCGAGACGAACTGGCTGATCAGGCTCGGCAGGGCATTGAACAGCGCCTGCGGCAGGATCACCCAGCCGAACGCGCGGAAGTAGCCCAGGCCCAGGGCCCGCGCTGCCTCCAGCTGGCCCGGTGGCAGGCCCTGGATGCCGGCGCGCACGATCTCCGAGAGGTAGGCGCTCTGGTAGATCACCAGGGTGCAGAGCATGGTGGTGAAGCCGCTGATATTGCGGCCGATCAGCAGCGGTACCAGGAAGTAGGTCCAGAAGATCACCATGATCAGTGGCACGCCACGCAGCACATAGACCCACACCGTGGCTGGCCAGCGCACCCAGGCGAAGGGCGAGATGCGCGCCATCACCACCAGCAGCGACAGCGGAAAGGCGATCAGCAGCGCCAGCGCCGACAGCACCAGGGTATTGACCAGGCCACCCAGCGGCCCGTGGGGGTACTGGCCGAGGAGGAACAGCTCCCAGTTGTCGCGGACAATCACGAATACATCGAACATCGCCGCTTACCTCGCCCGGGCTTGATTGAAATGCCGGGCTAGCAGCGCGCCGGCCCCCATCAGCAGCAGCGACACCGCCAGGTAGCCGAGGGTCGCCACCAGGTAGCACTCGAAGGTGCGGAAGGTGTAGTTCTCCAGCTCGCGGGTGGCGTAGGTCAGCTCGACCACGCCGATGGCCATCGCCAGGCTGGTGTTCTTGAACAGCAGCACGGTGTGGTTGATCAGCGAGGGCAGGGCGTTGCGTACCCCCTGCGGCAGGATCACGTAGCGCATCGAGCGTACGTAGCCCAGGCCCAGGGCGCGGGATGCTTCGGTCTGTCCGGCTGGGATGGCCCGCAGGCCGGCGCGCAGGTCTTCGGAGAAGTACGCCGCCTGGCACAGGCCCAGGGCGATCACCGCGAAGATGAACTCGCTGCTGTAGTTGGCCAGCCACAGTTGCAGGCTTTCCGGGAGCAGGGTCGGTACGCCGAAGTACCAGAGCATCAGTTGCACCAGGGTCGGTACGTTGCGGTGGTAGGACACGTAGCCGGCCACCAGGTGTTCGGCCAGCGGCTTGCCGGTCAGGCGGATCACCACCAGCAGCAGGGCCAGGGCCATGGCAAGGCTCCAGGCGCAGAGCATCAGCTGCGCGGTCAGGCCGGCGCCGCGCAGCAACAGATCGGCGTATTCGCCGGTCAGGATCGGCCCCAGATCGAAATCTTTGAACATGGGTATCACCCTGTCGGGTCAAGGGCAGCAGTCGTTCGCAACCGGGGTGGGGGGCGGCTGGGTCATGGCCCGCCGCTCTTGTCCGGCGATGGGGTCAGTCGGCTTGCGGGCGGGTGGTCTGCAAGCCGCCGGGGACCTGCAGGGTCGGGGTGATTTCCATATGCCCGACGTTCATCGATACCGGTGCGGCGATGGCAAAGGCGATGGCCTCGGCGATGTCGGACGCCACCGGCAGCTCGAAGCCGTCGATGAACCTGGCGCGGATCTCGGCGCCGTTGCCATGCACGTGCTCGAAGATATCGGTGGCGACCCGGCCCGGGCAGATTTCGGTGACCCGCACGCGTTTGCCGAACACGTCGATGCGCAGGTTGCGCGAGAGCATGCTCACCGCCGCCTTGGTCGCGTGGTAGGTGCTGTTGCCGCCGAAGTTGTAGGCGCCAGCGATGGAACTGATGTTGATCACATGGCCACGATCACGCTCGACCATGCCCGGCACCAGCAGGCGGGTCAGGTGCAGCACGGCGCGCAGGTTGACGTCGATCAGCGCGTCGATGCCCTCGGCGGTGGCGTTGAGGATCGAGCCCGGACGGTCGACCCCGGCGTTGTTGACCAGGATGTCGATGTCCAGGCCTTCGACGATGCGGGTCACCGCGGCCAGGTCGGCGACATCCACGGCGTGAACGATGCAGCCGGTGCGCGCGGCCAGGTCGGCGAGCTTGTCGGCGCTGCGGGCCAGGGCATGGACGGTGATGCCTTCGCGGCTCAGGCGCTCGACCGTGGCGGCGCCGATGCCGGAGGATGCGCCGGTGACCAGCGCGGTTTTGTAGTCGGAGAATGGCATGTGTCCGTACCTCATCGTGATACGCCCCCTTGTAGCAGGTGGGCGTTGGATTGACTCTAAAGCCCCGCCCGACGGTCGACCAAGACGGTTTGGCTGTCGGGCGATAAGCGTTTCTTATTGCAGGATCCTGCTGGTACGGCTCAGCCGACCAGTTGCGACAGCGGCACGATCTGCCCACCACCGTCCTCGATTTCCCGGCGGATCGCCCGCGCCAGTTCCAGGGCGTTGGCGTTGTCGCCGTGGAGCAGGATCGAGCAGGCCGGTACCTTGATGACTTCACCGCTGTAGCAGGTCACGGTGCCGCTATCGAGAAACTGCCGGACCCGCTGGCGAACCCGCTCCGGCGCCTTGATCACCGAGTCCGGCAGCGCCCTGGGCACCAGCAGGCCGTGGCGGTCGTAGGCGCGGTCGGCAAGGAAGGTACTGGCGATACGCAGCCCGTGCTTGTCGGCGGCGCGCTCCATGGCCTGACTGGTCGACGAGCTGACGATCAGCGTCGGGTCGAAAGCCTTGACCGTTGCCAGCAGGGCGTCGGCCAGTTCGGCGTCCGCCGCCACCCGGTTGCCCAGGGCGCCGTGGAAGCTCATGTGGGTCAGGCGGTGGCCATTGACCCGCGCCGTCGCGGCCAGGGCGCCGAGCTGGTAGACGATATAGGTCTGCAACTCGCGGGTGTCGATCTGCATCTGCCGGCGGCCGAAGCCGAGCAGGTCGGGAAAGCCCACATGCCCGCCCAGGTCGATGCCCCGGGCCAGGGCCAGGCGTGCGGTGGTGTCCATGATCAGCGGGTCGCCGGCATGGAAACCGCAGGCCACGTTGGCTGAGGAGATGATCTCCATCAGGGCTTCGTCCTCGCCCATTTTCCAGGGGCCGAAGCCTTCGCCGAGGTCGGCGTTCAGGTCGATGCGCATGGCTTCATGCTCCTGTTGCAGTCAGTGCCAATAAAGGTTTTCCGTAATCCACCAGTTGTCCGTCGGTTACCAGGTAGTCGCCGGCGATGCCGTCCTGCCGGGCGCTGACCGGCAACAGCAGGTCGCCCACCGCCAGTACGCCGATCACGTCGCCGGCGCGGATCGCCTGGCCGGGACTGACCTGCGGGGTGTCGCGGGCCGGATGGCGAGCGTGGAAATGCCCGCAGCCGGTGGAGGTGACGCTGATGCTGGCGGGCGCCGCCGGGGCTTCGGCTGGCACAACCGCCACGGGGACGGCTGCTCCGACGCTGCGTTGCAGGCGGACTTCGAAGTCCGTGGTCTTCAATTCGATCCGGGCCAACCCGGCGTCGCTCATCCAGCCGATCAACTGGCGGAGTTTTTCGATACGCATGTTCAGTTCCCTGAGTGGCGTTGCTTGAGCCAGTGTTCGAGGTGATGGATATCCACGGCCCCGGCGATGAACGCCGGATCCTGGAGAATCTCCCGGTGCAGCGGCAGGTTGCTGGCGATGCCCTCGACGCGGAACTGTGCAAGGGCCGTGCGCATTCTCGCCATGGCCTGCTCGCGAGTGGCGCCGTGGGTGATCAGCTTGGCGATCATCGAGTCGTAGTAGGGCGGTACCCGGTAGCCGTTGCTGACGTGGGTGTCGACCCGCACGCCGATGCCACCGGGCAGATCCCAACGGGTCACGGTGCCGGGCGTGGGGATGAAGGTCGCCGGGTCTTCGGCGTTGACCCGGCATTCCAGCGAGTGGCCGCGAGTGACGATCTGCTCCTGGCGCAGTTCGAGGACTTCGCCGCGGGCCACGCGCAGTTGCTGTTCGACGATGTCGATGCCGGTGGTCATTTCGGTGACCGGGTGCTCGACCTGCAGGCGGGTGTTCATTTCGATGAAGTAGAACTCGCCGTCCTCGTAGAGAAACTCGAAGGTGCCCACGCCCTGGTAGCCGATATGCCGGCAGGCCTCGACGCAGCGTTCGCCCACCCGTGCCATGGCCTCGGCTTCGATGCCGGGGGCCGGCGCTTCTTCCAGCACCTTCTGGTGCCGGCGTTGCAGCGAGCAGTCGCGGCTGCCCAGCCATACGCCATTGCCGTGACGGTCGCAGAGCACCTGGATTTCCACATGGCGCGGGTGGCCGAGGAATTTCTCCATGTACAGCTCGGGGTTGCCGAAGGCGCGGCGGGCTTCCTCGCGGGTGATGCTGACTGCCTGGTCCAGCTCCGCCGCGTCATGGACCACGCGCATGCCGCGACCGCCACCACCACCGGCGGCCTTGATGATCACCGGGTAGCCGATTTCGCTGGCGATGCTGCGGATCTGCTGCGGGTCGGCAGACAGCGCGCCATCCGGGCCGGGCACGCAAGGTACACCGGCCTCGCGCATGGCGCGCTTGGCGGCGACCTTGTCGCCCATGCGGCGGATACACGCGGCGTCGGGGCCTATGAAGGTCAGGCCGGCGGCGCTGACCGCTGCGCTGAAGGCGGCGTTTTCCGAAAGGAAGCCGTAGCCGGGATGCACCGCCCCGGCGCCCGAGGCGCGGGCAGCCTGGAGCAGGGCCTCGGCGTCGAGGTAGCTCTGGCCCGGTGCGGCCGGGCCGATGCACAGCGCCAGGTCGGCGTGTTCCAGGTACGCCGCACCGGCGTCGCCCTGGGAATAGACCATCACCGTCTCCAGCCCCAACTGATGACAGGCGCGCTGGATGCGCAGGGCGATTTCGCCGCGGTTGGCGATCAGAACGCGGTTGAACATGGCCTCAATCTCCCATGCGCAGCAGAGGCTGGCCGGATTCGACCTCGCTGCCGGCGTCGGCCAGCACTGCCTCGACGACCCCGGCGCAGGGCGCCTGGACCTGGTGGAACATCTTCATCGCCTCGACGATGCACAGCACCGCACCGGCCTCGACCCGCTGGCCGACGCTAACGAAGGCCGGCTCGCCGGGGGCGGGGGTCAGGTGCAGGATGCCGTACAGCGGCGAGGGGATATCGCGGGCGGCGGCAGCGGCCGCTGCGGGCGCCTCGGTTTCGGCGACCGCAATGGGTGCCACGGCTGCCGGGAGGCTGGCCGTAATGACGGCAGCCTGTGGCGTGGTGACCTGGCGCGACAGGGTCAGGGTGCTGCCCCCTTCGCTCAGGCTGAGCTCGCTCAGGTCGCTGGCCTGAATCAGCTCGATCAGGGATTTGATGCGGGTTTGTTCCATTCGCAGGGCCTCTTGCGCCAGGGCGTCGATTGCGTCTGGCCGAACTGTAAGGGCGCGCTGTGCGGCGGCGCCAAGAGGGTTTGCGCGTGGGGCGATAAGGGCGACTTATGACCCGCGTCGGTCATAAGCGATCGTTATCCAGCCAGAACGAAGTTGTCTTGGCCGCGCCATTCGCCACGGCCGTAGCGTGTAATGGCCGCCCGATAACGCAGCCCGGGCCTCAATCAGAACGGGGCGGCACCTTTCTTATCTGCCTGCCGACTTCCGATCACTTTTTTTGGCTTGGGGAATTTGCTGATGATGAAGTACCCGTTGGGCGTACTCGGGCTGGTCTTGGCCCAAAGCGGCCACGCCGCCGGTTTTATCGACGACAGTCACGCCAGCCTGCTGATGCGTAACTTCTTCAGTCACGTGGACAATCGCGACGGCGCCGCCGACCCGAACTACACCCAGGAGTGGGGCCAGGGCTTCGTGCTCAACTTCAACTCGGGCTTCACCGAGGGGCCGGTGGGCTTCGGCGTGGATGCCGTGGGCATGCTCGGCATCCGCCTGGATTCCGGAAAGGGGCGGCACTACAACCCCACCAGCACCGCGAGCAACGGCAACATCTTTCCCACCGACAGCGATGGGCGTGCGGTCAGCGACTTCTCCAGCCTGGGCCCGACCCTCAAGGCGCGGGTAGGCAGCACCGAGTTCCGCTATGGCACCCTGCAGCCGCAACTGCCGGTGCTGTTTGCCAGCGATCGCCTGGTGTTCCAGACCTTCCGCGGCTTCCAGGTGGAGTCCAAGGACATCGACAACCTGACCCTGACTGCCGGGCGCATCGACCGGGTCAAGGAGCGTGGGTCGACCGACTGGGAAGGCCTGTCCATCGCTGGCTCCAACGCCACGGTCGACCCGGTCAACCCGAGCGTGAACACCACCCGCAGCACCCACGTCAACGAGTTCTGGTACGCCGGCGGGCGCTACAAGGTGTCGCCGGACCTGACGCTGCAGTACTACTACGCCAACCTGACCGACTTCTATAAGCAGCACTTCGTCGGCGGCGTGTATGGCTTCAACCTTGGCCCCGGCCGCCTGACCACCGACGTGCGCTTCTGGAACAACAGCTCCGACGGGCGCAACGGTCATGACCCGGACTACTACAGCAGCGGCTACTACGGCAACGGTCGCACCCGTGGCGAAGTCGACAGCCGCCTGAGCAGCGTGCTGTTTACCTACGCGGTGGGCGCGCACTCGTTCTCCACCGGCTACCAGCAGGTGGATGGCGACAGCGACGCGGTGTGGGTCAACGAAGGGGCGGGGACCACCAGCTACTTCTTCACCGAAACCATGTCCGGCAAGTTCCAGCGCGCCGGGGAGCGCACCTGGCAACTGCGCTACATGTACGACTTCGCCAGCGTCGGCGTACCCGGTCTGACCTTCAAGACCAACTACTACAACGGCGACCACATCGAGACGGCCAGCGGCGACAAGAAGGAATGGGCCCGCGACATGACCCTCGGCTATGTGGTGCAGAGCGGCCCGGCCAAGGGCCTCAGCACCCAGTTGCGCTACGGCGCCTTCCGCACCGACATGCAACGTGACACCGACGAGTACCGGGTGATCGTCGACTATCCGCTCAATCTGTTCTGATCGAGCCCCACGACCGGATCGCTTCAGGCCTTGCCTGCCCCAAGCCGGGGCGGCAAGGGCTGATCGAACGATCTGATTTGGACCATTTGATCCGCTATTTGTCGGTCGCTTTTCTTATCTCGCTGATTCTTCGAAGAAAAATTCTTTGGCATGAACCGTGTATGAGCCCCGGCACCCCGGCGAAGAGCATCGCCGTGCTGCCGTCCCCCAGGACGAGCCCCAAAGCTCTAGGCGCCCAGAAGGCCTTGCAAAGCTGCTGCCCATACCCTTTATGAGACAGTGACCGCGATGAAGAATATTTTTGAGTGGAGTGTAAAGGCGGACCAGACGGGCGTGATCGCCCCCCATGAGCGACTGCCGTGGCTGCAGACCCTGATCATGGGCATGCAGCACGTGTTCGCCATGTTCGGCGCGACCATGCTCGCGCCCATGTTGATGGGCTTCGACCCCAATGTCGCGGTGCTGATGAGCGGGGTTGGCACGCTGATCTTCTTCGTCATCACCCGGGGCAAGGTGCCCAGCTATCTTGGCTCCAGCTTCGCCTTCGTCGGTGTGGTGGCGGCGGTGACCGGCTACGTCGGCTCCGGGCCCAATCCGCAGATCGAAATCGCCCTGGGCGGCATCATCGTCTGCGGCCTGGTCTATGTCCTGGTCGGGCTGCTGGTGCAGTCCATCGGTTATGCCTGGATCGAGAAACTGACCCCGCCGGTGGTCACCGGCACGGTGGTGGCGGTGATCGGCCTCAACCTGGCGGCGATCCCGGTGAAGACCATGGCGGCGAACAGCTTCGAGGTCTGGGTGCAGTTGATCACCTTCACCTGTGTGGTGTGCATCGCGGTGTTCACCTCCGGGCTGCTGCAACGGATGCTTTTGCTGACCGGCCTGCTGGTGGCGACGGCGATCTACTTCGTCCTCACCAATGGCCTGGGCCTGGGCACGCCGATGGACTTCAGCAAGGTCGCTGACGCGGCCTGGTTCGGCCTGCCGACCTTCCACACCCCGGTGTTCACCCCGGGCGCGGCGCTGCTGATCGCGCCGGTGGTGATCATCCTGCTGGCCGAGAACATCGGTCACCTCAAGGCCATTTCCTCGATCAGCAAGCAGAGCATGGAGCCGTACTTCGGCCGCGCCTTTATCGGTGATGGGGTCGCGACCATGGTCAGTGCGGGCGTCGGCGGCACCGGCGTGACCACCTATGCCGAGAATATCGGGGTGATGGCCGCGACCCGGGTGTACTCCACGGCGCTGTTCGTGGTGGCCGGTTTCGTGGCGATCCTGCTCGGGTTGTCGCCCAAGTTCGGTGCCCTGGTGCATGCGATCCCCACGCCGGTGATGGGCGGTGTGTCGATCGTGGTGTTCGGGCTGATTGCCGTGGCCGGGACCAAGATCTGGGTCGAGAACAAGGTCGACTTCAGCGACAACCGCAACCTGCTGATCGCTGCGGTACCGCTGGTGCTGGGCACCGGGGACTTCACCTTGCACTTCGGCAGTTTCGCCCTCAATGGCCTGGGCAGCGCGACCTTTGCCGCGCTGATCCTCAATGTGCTGTTGAACCTGAAGCGGCGTCCGGCGACGGCGCTGCAGCCTGCGGCGGAGTAAGCGGATTGCGGATATGAAGAAGGGAGGCCTGGGCCTCCCTTCTGTGATGGCAGACAAGTAGATTGATGTTGTGACTGCTGGCCTCATCGCCGGCAATGCCGGCTCCCACAGGGTTCTGGGCCAGCCACAATATATGTGCTCGACGCGGTTCAGGCAGGAGCTGCTTTAGCTGCGATGGACCGCGTCAGCGGTCCCGAAACCATCCCGCACGAGCCTCTGATCAAGCCCCATCATGGATTCACAGTGCCCGGCCTGCCGCGTTTCTTCAGACTCACTGCATAGACAGGATTTGGGACCGCTGCGCGGTCCATCGCAGCTAAAGCAGCTCCTACCGGGACCGCGTCGACCTTTGCTTGAGATGTGTAGATAACCCATGCAGCGATGAGGCCGGGGAGAACAACACTGACCCGCAAGATTGATGGTGAAGCTGATGGCCTCATCGCCGGCAATGCCGGCTCCCACAGGGTTCTGGGCCAGCCATAGCATCTGTGCTCGACGCGGTCTCAGTGGGAGCTGGCGTTGCCAGCGATGAGGCCTGCAAAAACAACACAGACCAGCAAGATCGATGTCAAGGCTGTTGGCCTCATCAATCAGTTATGCGCTGAACCAATGGCCAGCGCGTGATAGCGCCGGTCGAAGTACACCAGCACATCCGCCTCGGCCTGCTGCACCACCTCCAGCACTTCGCAGAACAGGATGTCGTGGGTGCCGACACTGACCGAGCTGGTCACCTTGCAGTCGAAGGACACCTTGGCCTGGTCCAGCAGCGGCGCGCCGGATACCCCGGTGCTCCAGCTCCCGGCAAGAAAGCGTTCGGCCTGTGGCGTCTTGCCGCCGAAGGCCGTCGACAACGCTTCCTGGCCATTGCCCAGGGTGTTCACGCACACCGCGCCGTTGCCCTTGAAGGCCTCGTATACCGAGGCGTTGCGATTGACGCAGACCAGCAGGGTAGGCGGGCTGTCGGTGACGCTGCACACCGCCGTCGCGGTGAACCCGGCCTTGCCGTGGGCGCCATCGGTGGTGATCACGTTGACCGCGGCGGCGAGGTTGGCCATGGCGTCGCGGAAGGTCTTGCGGTCGAGGGTGGTCGCGACTTCAGATAACAGGTTCATCGTGGTGCTCCTGTGAATGCATGAAGAAATCAAGGGTCAGCCGGTGGAAGGGCTCGGGGTCGCTGATGCTGGAGGCATGCCCGCCGTAGTCGAGCAGTTCGAAGCGGGCATTGCGCAAGCCTGCAGCCAGGCGTTGCGATTGCTGCCAGGGCACCAGCATGTCGTCGCGATTGGCGATGACCAGAGTGGGCGTGTCGATCTGGCCCAGTCGCGCACTGATATCGAAGGTTTCCAGCGCATGGATGCGCCGCAGCAGGTTGTCCCGGGTGGGGAAGCACGCCAGCGCGGCCGACTCCATGGACGCCAGTCGCTCGCTGTTCGCGGCAATCCAGTCCGCCGGGTAGAGGAAGATCGCCTGGGCGTGCTGGTAGGCCGCCGGCCCGCTGTTTTCCAGGAGCTGCTTGCGGATGGCGAAGCAGCGCAGGGAGTGCGGGTTGGGCCGGTCCCAGGCGTTGACCAGGGTCAGGCTGCCGAGCAAGCGAGGCGCAAGCAGGGCCAGTTCCAGGCCGATCAGGCCGCCCAGGGCATGGCCCATGAACTGGGAGCGCTCGATACCCAGTTCGTCCAGCAGCGCCAGCAGTTCTTTGGCCATATCGGCAATGCTGTAGCCCTCGGCCAGCTCGGCCGGGCTTTTGCCCGTGCCTGCCTGGTCGTAGGTCAGCACGCGGAAATGCTCGCCGAGCACGGCAATGTCGCTGGCAAAGAAACTGCCCACGCCACCCAGGCCGGCGCTAAGCACCAGCGTGGGAGCATCGGCCTCCTGTCGCCCATGGAATTGGTAGTGCATAAGGAACTCCCGATTCTGTGGCGCGGCCTCAGGCCAGGTGGGCGATGCTGGCGATCTCGATCAGCGCCTCGGGTTTGACCAGGCCGGCCTGGATGCAATAGCGCGCCGGTTTTTCCCCGGGGAAGTACTCGGCGTACACCGCATTGATCAGCGGGTAGTCGGCCCAGTCCTTGAGCATGATCATGTTGAAGGTCACGTCGTCCATGCTGCCGCCGGCGGTCTCGATGACCCGGCGGATGGTCTCCAGGACATGGCGGGTCTGGGCGGTGGCGTCGCCCGGATGGACCACGTTGTTGTGTTCGTCGAAGGGCAGGGTGCCGGAGACGTAGACGATGTTGTCGGCCTTGGTCGCCGGGACGAAAGGCGCGATTGGCGTCGGGGTGTTCGCGGGTACGATGCACTGCTTTGGCATGGGGGTGATCCTCTGGTTATCGGGTTTGGGCAAGGGCGTTACGGAAGGCGTCGACTGACGAGACCCAGCCGAAGAAGGTCTGGATGTTGTACAGCGCTGCCTCCTGGGCAAATGCCGGGCCGGCCTGGTGGGTGGCATCGGCGAGGACGACGCCGAAGTACTCAAGGTGGAAACCGTCGCGCAGGGTCGACTCGACGCAGACGTTGGTGGCGATCCCGGTGAACACCAGGTTGCGGATGCCGCGGCTGCGCAGGGTGCTGTCGAACACCGAGTTGAAGAAGCCGCTGTAGCGGGTCTTGGCCACGACGATATCGCCGTCCTGCGGGGTCAATGCCTCGACCAGGGCATAGTCCCAGCCTCCCTTGGCCAGCAACTTGCCGCTGAGTTCGGGCTGGCGGCGCATGGTCTTCAGTGCATTGGACTTGTGCCAGTTGGGTGAGCCGGGGCCGCCGGCTTCCACGTAGCCGGCATCCCAGCCGTTCTGGAAGAAGATCACCTGGATGCCGGCCTGCCGTGCGCTGGCGATCGCTTCGGCAATCGCGGCGATTACCGGTTCGGTCTGCGACACGTCGAAGCCGGCCAGGTCGAGGTAGCCGCCCTTGCTGGCGTAGGCGTTCTGCATGTCCACCACGATCAACGCGGTCTCGCTGGGGCGCAGGCGCAGGGCTTCCGGCTGTGCGGCGAGGACGAAGGACGGCTCGCTGCTGGTGTCCGGGTTGAAAGCGCAGACTTCGCTCATCACGCTACCTCCGCGACATCGATGTGCTGGCGGCTGCGCATCAGTGGCTGGATGCGCGTGCCGAAGTCCTCGATGCCCTGCACGAAATCGTCGAAGGTCAACATCACCCCTTGCACGCCCGGCACGCCGGCCACCTCGTCGAGCATCCTGGCGACGTTCTGGTACGAGCCGACCAGGGTGCCCATATTGATGTTCACCGCCGAGGTCGGATTGGCCATCTGCCGCAGGTTGGAATCGCTGCCCTTGTCGGCGGCGCCTTTCTCGCCCAGCCAGGCGATCGCTTCCTCGTCGGCGCCGGCCTTGATGTGTTCCCAGCGGGCCATGGCGGCTTCGTCGCTGTCGGCGGCGATGATCATGAACAGCACGCAGGCGGTTACCGTGCGCCCGGTCTTCTCGCAGGCGCTGACCAGCGCCTCGGCGGTCGGGGCGAAGGCGGTGGGGGTGTTGATGCCTTTGCCGAAGCAGAAGTTGTAGTCGGCGTACTGCGCCGAGAAGGCCATCCCGGCTTCGCTCTGGCCGGCGCAGATCAATTTCATGTCCGCTTGCGGGCGCGGGCTGACGCGGCAGTCGTTCATGCTGAAGTGCTCGCCCTTGAAGTCGCTGGTGCCGTTGGCCCACAGCTCGCGCAGCACCTGGGCGTACTCGGCCAGGTACTGGTAGCGGGTGCGGAAGAAATCATCGCCGGGCCACAGGCCCATCTGCTCGTACTCGGGTTTCTGCCAGCCGGTCACCAGGTTGACGCCAAAGCGGCCGTTGGAGATCGAATCGATGGTCGAGGCCATGCGCGCGATGATCGCCGGCGGGATGGTCAGGGTGGCGACCGTGGCGAACAGCTGGATGCGGCTGGTCACGGCGGCCATGCCGGCCATCAGGGTGAAAGACTCCAGGTTGTGTTCCCAGAACTCGGTTTTACCGCCGAAGCCGCGCAGCTTGATCATCGACAGGGCGAAGTCGAAACCGTAGTGCTCGGCGCGCTGGACGATCCGTCGATTCAGGTCGAAGGTCGGCAGGTACTGCGGCGCGTTCTCGGAAAGCAGCCAGCCGTTGTTGCCGATCGGGGTGAAGATTCCAATGTCCATCGGTCGAGCCTCGCATCGTGAGTGGAGTGACCCTGCGGCGGCAGGGAACGATGGGGCTTCAGCAAGCAATGGGCCATTTCTGGAAAAGTGTTTTTTATCAGTTGGTTAGGATGATTCATGGGAAAATTACAGACCATTTGGTCCGAAACAGAGCGCTTGGATGGTGCGCGTCTGTTCCAAGCTGGGGCGTAACGCGGTATCTGTCCTACCTGTGCCTGCTCCTTTAGACTACGGGCTCCTTTGCACTGTGGAATGCCAGCGTGATTGCAAGAACCAAAGGTACGGCGCAGACGGCTGCCAAGGGCCAACCGACCGCCGCGCAGAAGCGCCGCGAACGCCAGGTCGAGGGCAAGCGGACGGTCATTCTCGAAGCTGCGCTGAAGCTGTTCGCCCAGTTCGGCGTGCACGGCGCCAGCCTCGACCAGATCGCCGTGCTGGCCGATGTCTCGAAGACCAACCTGCTCTACTACTTCAGCAACAAGGACGAGCTGTACAAGGCGGTGCTGCAGCGCATCCTCGACGTCTGGGTCGACCCGCTGGAGCACTTCACGGTGGACAAGTCGCCGGAGCAGGCGATCAGCGAATACGTGCGGGCCAAGCTCGAAGTCTCCCGCGACCACAGCAGCGAATCGAAACTGTTCTGCATGGAAGTGATGCAGGGCGCGCCGTTGATGCTCGGCGAATTGCAGCATCCGCTGCGGGACAAGGTCGAGTTGAAGGTGAAGGTCATCGAGACCTGGATCGAGCGGGGGGAACTGTCAGCGGTCGACCCGCATCACCTGATATTCACCATCTGGGCCACCACCCAGCATTACGCCGATTTCGGCACCCAGATCGAAGCCCTGACCGGCAAGTCGCTGGCGGATCCGGCGTACTTCGAGCAGACCTGCAGGAGTATCTGCGACTTGTTGCTGCGTGGGATTGTGCCGCGCAGTTGAGTGTTGCAGGTCGCCCCAGCAAGGATTCTTGAAAAGGGACTGAATGAGAGAGGAGCGCGCGATGGGGGATATCTGCAAGGCAATAGCATTGGCATGCGAAGCGCACGCAGGACAGTTGGACAAGGCTGGGCAGCCGTACATATATCACCCGTTGAGACTGATGATGAGGCTTCAGGGCGAAGAGGAGCGAATCGTCAGCGTCTTGCATGATGTTGTGGAGGACAGTGATGTTTCTTTTGAGGACCTCAGGCAGTTTGGTTTTTCCGATCGTGTTATAGATGCGGTGGAGTGTTTGACGAAGAGAGTGGGTGAACCTTATGAGGAATTCATTACGCGGCTATCGTCGAATGAACTGGCCAGAAAGGTGAAGATAGAAGATGTTAAGGATAATCTGGATGTTACAAGGCTGGGAAGCCTGCGCGATCAAGACCTTGCTCGGATTGCGAAGTACCATAAGGCATTGCAGTATTTGTTAAAAAAATCGGGGTAGGGTGTGTTTCAGGCGTTTGGATTTTTGTTTTGGCCGGGAGTAATCGATGAAGGCTGCTGCAAATATCTCGCTGTATGAAATGGCCAAGCGCTTTCGCTCGGAGTCCTTGTCCTTGCACGACTTTCAATCTTGGTTAGGAGCATCCACTTCTTCTGAAGTTTCCGCAATTTCTCCTGGGGTGCTGCTGAGGTTGAAAAGCGGAGGGGTTGAAAGAGTCATGTTGGCTGTGGCAAAAATTTTGCCAGCATGCGCAATCTGTGAAGGGATATCGGAAGAAAGGGTTTTTCAGGATTTGGCTGAGCACAGGCAGTGCAGCGATAGACTCGGATCGGTACTGGCATTGGAAAAAATGGTACGTATTCCGCGCCCTGAATGGGTAACCGACGAAATTACTTTTCAGTATGGTATAGACGGATACTACCAATGCTTGAGTTGTGATACCCGGTGGATGTTGATTGAGCCTGAAAGAGGTCGTTATGGGGAGTGGCTAAGAATTTCATAAGGGGGTAGAAGCGAAAAGGGAACAGCGAAAAGGAATTGATTTGAATGGCACTTACTTAAGCGTTAACAATTTGATTTAAAAGAAAAACCAAGAAAGGGCTGGCCTGGATCCACGGTGATAGTTGCGAACACACGCACCAGTAGAGCCAAGGACGCAGCCCGGAATGGATCGAGCGAAAAAGGGTACTGCTCAAAACAGAACCTCCCCTTTCCAATCTCATACCTCGCTGACCAGCTACTGGATGCCAGTCAGAAGGAGCACATACGTGGCTCGGGTATCAGCCGCCACCCCTCTGTTGAGCCAACCCACTCAATAGTGACTCCACCAGCGCCTGTGAAATCTCCAGCGAATGATAGGTCGCCCATGCCAAGCCGCCGAGGGACCGCTCGGCCTGCTCGCAGACCTGGGTGTTGGTTTCAAAAGCCGATTTCAGGGTCATGGACAGATGCACCAGCGCATCTTCGATATCGACGCCATCACAGACGGCGAACAGCGGTTTGTGGCTGTTGTTGCAGGCGCTGAACTGGGTGTGGACGGTAGTAAGGCGAGGGGGATCTGGAACGATCTTTTTCATCTGGCGTCTCCTAGGAAATGAATTCCGCCACTGATCGCTACCAAACGAATAGGTGGCGGCTGTACACGGGTTGGTAGACCGGTCCTAGGTATCCCGGCGCGCCCTCGCGGGCACCCCATGCACAGCCACCATTGATCAGTACGACAGCAACCAGAGGTCATCTGCCGAACCGAATGGAGCGCTTGCAACCATAGGAAACGGGCTACCACACCCGGCCGCCAAACCACAGCGACCGGCGAAGACTAGGACCCGATTTCCAAGAGCGCAACGACTGAACAGGCGGAAAAGTATGCTTGGGAAATTGCCTACATAAAAGTCGGATCTCAGTGAAGCGTTGTAGGCCAATACAGCATCAGCAGTACGCGTTTTACGCCACCGTCGTAGGGCAAGAAGACCGAGCAGGTGGTGATCAGGGTCAGCCAGGCAGCTTCGCCACCACCTTGATCTCGACCTGGAACCCGTACAACCAAGTCACGCCCACGGCGGTCAGCGACGGGAAGGGCGCTTCGCCCCAATACTCCGGCACCACCTCCCACACCTCCTCGAAGATCCGCTGCGGATCGACCATGAACACAGTGACGTCCTGAACATCGTCGAAACTGCACCCCGCCGCTGCCAGCACCGCATTCAGATTATCGAAGGCACGACGCACCTGGGCCTTGAGCTCCGGCTCCGGCGAGCCGTCCTCGCGGCTGCCGACCTGGCCGGACACGAACAACAAGCCATTGGCGCGTACCGCCGCCGAGTAGCGGTTGCGCTCATACAGGGCCTGG
The DNA here is from genome assembly GCF_057808595.1 of Pseudomonas sp. FG98. Lineage (NCBI taxonomy): Bacteria > Pseudomonadati > Pseudomonadota > Gammaproteobacteria > Pseudomonadales > Pseudomonadaceae > Pseudomonas > Pseudomonas sp. FG98. The sequence continues at coordinate 24,060 of NZ_JBMDIJ010000075.1, forward strand.
CGGCCGGCCGGAAATACCACATCACGCTGATTCATCGCTAACTCCAACTGTGCAAGAAACCCGACCAAGGTAAGGCCCTTGTCCGGCCCCGATAAACAGGCAATGCTGGCCAGCACTGTTTGCAGATTCCAAACAATCCGGAGCCCCGATGGACCGTTTCGATGCGATGCAGGCCTTCGCCCGCGTGGTGGAAACCGGCAGTTTCACCCGTGCCGCCAGCACCCTGCACATGAGCAAGACCACGGTCAGCCAACTGGTCCAGCAACTGGAGGCGCGGCTGCGGGTCAAGCTGCTCAACCGCACCACGCGCAAGGTGGCGGTGACCGCCGATGGTGCCGCCTACTACGAGCGCGTTCAGGCATTGCTGGCGGCGCTGGAGGATGCCGACACCGCGCTTTCCAGCGCCGCCGTTGCGCCGCGCGGGCGCTTGCGGGTGGATGTGCCCAGTCCGTTCGCCCGCTTGCTGCTGATCCCGGCGTTGCCCGGGTTTCATGAGCGTTACCCGGATATCCAGCTGGACCTGGGCGTCAGCGACCGGCATGTGAGCCTGCTGGACGAGAGCGTCGATTGCGTGATCCGCGGCGGCGAAATCACCGATACCTCGCTGGTGGCCCGGCATATCGCCGACCTGCCGCTGGAGGTGTACGCCGCGCCCGCTTACCTGGCTGCCCATGGCACCCCGAAGCATCCTGCACAGCTGCAGGCCGGCGAGCACCGGGTGGTCGGCTATCGCGGCGCGCGCAAGGGGCAGACGCTGGTGTTCAGTCTGCAACGGGACGGCGAATCCTTGCAGGTCCAGGGGCGTTCGAGCCTGGTGGTGGACGACGGCAATGCCTACCTGGCGGCGGGGTTGGCGGGGTTGGGTGTGTTGTGGCTGCCGCGCTACATGGCGCTACAGGCGCTGGCCAGTGGTGAACTGCTTAGGCTGTTCGCGGACTGGGAGATTGCGCCGATGCCGTTGTATATCGCCTACACACCGAACCGGCATGTCAGCGGCAAGTTGCGGGTGTTCATGGAGTGGGTGGTGGAGGTGGTGTTGCGGCATGAGGGGGTGCTGGATCCTGGTGTTCGACAGGGGCGGTGATGTTGTCTTGCCGGGCCTCATCGCTGGCAACAGCTGCTGATTTCACAACTACGGAAAGCGGAAAAGGGATCGATTTATTCTCGCGATGGAAATAAATTTGTCCCGTTTCAGCAGTCCCGTTTCAGCACTATTGGTTTAGTCGCACCAGCGAAATGACCGGGCAGGGCGATTGTTTATCCTGCGCCAGCCATTAACCCATCACTTCGCCAGCCACTCCGTCAGTGCCTGGTTGAACCTGTCCGGCTCCTCCATCTGCGGTGCATGCCCAAGCTTCGGGAACTCGATCAGGTCTGCCCCGGGTATCGCCTTTTGCGCGGCTCTTCCCAACTGGGGGTATTTGCCGATCTTCGCCTTGACCTCCGCCGGTGCGATATCGCTGCCGATCGCGGTGGTATCGGTCTGGCCGATCATCAGCAGGGTAGGGACCTGGAGTTTCGGGAACTCATACACCACCGGCTGGGTGAAGATCATGTCGTAGATGAGTGCCGAGTTCCACGCGACTGCCTGGCGCCCGGGACCGGCATTCAGTCCTGCCAGCATATCGACCCATTTGTCGTACTCCGGCTTCCAGCGACCGTCGTAATAGGTCTTCTGTTCGTAGGCCTTGATGCCTTCTGCCGTCACCTTCAACTCACGCTCGAACCATTGATCGACCGTCCGGTACGGCACCCCCATGGCCTTCCAGTCTTCGAGACCGATCGGGTTGACCAGGACCAGTCTTGAGGTGTCGGCGGGGTACATCAGGGCGTAGCGGGTTGCCAGCATGCCGCCGGTCGAGTGGCCGACGATGCTGGCCTTGTCGACGCCCAGGTGCTTCAGAAGCGTGTGGGTGTTGTCGGCCAATTGCTGGAAGCTGTACTGGTAGCTGTCGGGTTTGCTCGAAGAGCAGAAGCCGATCTGATCGGGCGCGATCACCCGGTAACCGGCCGCGCTCAAGCCCTTGATCGTGTCCTCCCAGGTTGCCGCGCAGAAGTTCTTGCCGTGCAGCAGCACTACCGTGCCAGCCGCTGATTCAGGCTTTTGCGCGGGAACATCCAGATAGCCCATTTGCAGGTCCTTGCCCTGCGAGGTGAAGTTCAGGTGCTTCAGCGGATAGGGGTAGGCAAAACCCTCCAGTTGCGGGCCATAGACGTTGGCTGCGCTCGCCTGCTGCAGGCCGCAGCCCAGCAAACCCGCAAGGAGTGCAGCTTGCATTGTGCTTTTCATGAGTCTTGCTTCCTGTTTTCCGAGGGTGGCGACCACTCGGCATCGCCGGGATTAACGGGGCATTAACAGGTCTGGAGATGGCTCGGCCTTTTACGCATGGGTATCTACACATTTTTTGTGCCTGGCCTGGATCATAGGGCTGGCCCTGAACCCTGTGGGAGCCGGCGTTGCCGGCGATGAGGCCATCAGCATCAACAACGGTTATTGATTTCCCACCTGAGGATCCAGTCCCGCCAGCAACGCCTCGATCAACCCCAGACACCGCAACAACACCACCCCCGCCTCATCCTTGCGCCGACTGAGAATGATCGGACTCACCGCATCCCGATCGCTCACCCCGGTGTATTCCAGATCCGCGCGATGCTGCTGGCGTACCGACGCCGGCGCCAGCGTCACGCCAAGACCCGCCGCCACCAGCCCCAGCGCCGTCTGCAATTCATTGCTCCACTGCCCGACCTTGACGCTCAAGCCATGGTGGGCGAACAGCGCCAGCACATGGTCGGCATAGCTTGGCCGTGGCGTGGCCGGGTACAGCACGAACGGCTCCTTGGCCAGTTGCGCCAGGCTTGGCGTGCTCCCGCACAACGCATGCCCCCGTGGCAGCACCGCCACCAGCGGATCCTCGTACAGCACCCGCTGCTCGATGGCCGGATCGTCGATGCGGATGCGCCCGAAACCGATATCGATCCTCCCGGCCTTGAGCGCTTCGACCTGCTGCACCGTGGTCATTTCGATCAGGTCCAGTTGCAGTTCGGCGTCGCTGCGCAGCTCGCGGGTCAGTTCCGGCAACAGCCCATACAGCGTCGACGGTGCGAAACCGATGCCCAGCCAGTGACGCTGACCCTGGCCGATGCGCCGGGTGGCGGCGCCGATCTGTTCCAGTTGCTGGAGCAGGGTGCCGCTCTGCTCGTAGAAGTAGCGCCCGGCCTCGGTCAGGCGCAGCGGCCGCCCGCGCTCCACCAGCACGGTGCCGAGTTCTTCCTCCAACTGGGCGATCTGCCGGCTCAGCGGCGGTTGGGCCATGTGCAGGCGTTCGGCGGCGCGGGTGAAGTTCAGGGTTTCGGCGAGCGCCTTGAAGTAACGCAGGTGGCGAAGCTCCATCAGACTTCCTGGGTATGGTGGCAGAGGTATTCGATATTGGATTGCCAGCCGCCAACAGGCAATCCTTTGCCCAACCAATGAACAACAACGGTGGCGCAGGGGCGCCGCCGGCCACAAGGTACCCAGGCCAATGAGCAATGCAGTGATCGAACAGGTACAGGCGATCATCGTCGACCTGCCCACCATCCGCCCGCACAAGCTGGCGATGCATACCATGCAGCAGCAGACCCTGGTGATCCTGCGCCTGCGTTGCAGCGACGGCGTCGAGGGCATCGGCGAAGCCACCACCATCGGCGGCCTGTCCTACGGCTACGAGAGCCCGGAAAGCATCAAGGCCAATATCGACCAGCACCTGGCTCCGGCACTGCTGGGCATGGCCGCAGACAATATCAACGCCGCCATGCTCAAGCTGGAAAAGGTCGCCAAGGGCAACACCTTCGCCAAGTCCGGCCTGGAAAGCGCCTTGCTCGACGCCCAGGGCAAGCGCCTCGGCCTGCCGGTCAGCGAACTGCTCGGCGGGCGCGTGCGCGACAGCCTGGAAGTGGCCTGGACCCTGGCCAGCGGCGACACCGCCCGGGATATCGCCGAAGCCGAGCAGATGCTGGAGATCCGCCGCCATCGCATCTTCAAGCTGAAGATCGGCGCCAACCCGCTGGAGCAGGACCTCAAGCACGTGGTGGCGATCAAGAAGGCCCTCGGCGATTACGCCAGCGTGCGCGTCGACGTCAACCAGTACTGGGACGAGTCCCAGGCCATCCGCGGTTGCCAGGTGCTGGGCGACAACGGTATCGACCTGATCGAACAGCCGATCTCCCGGGTCAACCGCTCCGGCCAGGTGCGCCTGAACCAGCGCAGCCCGGCGCCGATCATGGCCGACGAATCCATCGAAAGCGTCGAGGACGCCTTCAGTCTCGCCGCCGACGGCGCCGCCAGCATCTTTGCCCTGAAGATCGCCAAGAACGGTGGCCCGCGTGCCGTGCTGCGCACCGCCCAGATCGCCGAAGCGGCGGGTATCGCCCTGTATGGCGGAACCATGCTCGAAGGCGCGGTCGGCACCCTGGCTTCGGCCCACGCCTTCCTGACCCTGCGCCAGCTGACCTGGGGCACCGAGCTGTTCGGGCCGCTGCTGCTGACCGAGGAAATCGTCCGCGAGGCCCCGGTGTACCGCGATTTCCAGCTGCATGTACCGCGTACCCCCGGCCTTGGCCTGACCCTCGACGAGGCGCAACTGTCGCGCTTCGCCCGCCGCTAAAAAGGAGATTCCCATGCTGTTCCACGTGAAGATGACGGTGAAACTGCCGGTCGACATGGACCCGGCCAAGGCCACGCAACTCAAGGCCGACGAAAAGGAGCTGGCCCAGCGCCTGCAGCGCGAGGGCAGCTGGCGCCACCTCTGGCGCATCGCCGGGCACTACGCCAACTACAGCGTGTTCGACCTGCCCAGCGTCGAGGCGCTGCACGACACCCTGATGCAGTTGCCGCTGTTCCCCTACATGGAGATCGAGATCGACGGCCTGTGCCGCCACCCCTCGTCGATCCATGCTGACGACCGTTGATCCGATGAACTCCGGCAAGGTTGGCACCCGCACCCCGGGACTGTTTGTCGCCGGCGAATTGTGTCAATCCTTGCCTTTGCGTACTGTGACCCGTAGAGCGCCCGCCACAGGAGCGCCACGACCATAACTATAAAAAACCGAGTGCCTTGCCGATGGATAGCCGCCTGCTGAGTGACCGCAGTAGCGTGTTTCGACATGCCGACCCCTATGCCGTGTCCGACTACGTCAACCGACACGTCGGCCAGCATTGCATAGGCCTTTCCCGCACCACCCACCCCTTGGCCAGCCTCAACCACCGCAAGTTCGCCGACCTCGACCTGTGCCGCATCAGCTATGGCGGCAGCGTGCGCGTCACCTCGCCGGCGCTGGAGACCATCTACCACCTGCAAGTGCTGCTCAGCGGCAACTGCCTGTGGCGCGGCCACCAGCGCGAGCATCACCTAGTGCCTGGCGAACTGCTGCTGATCAACCCCGACGACCCGGTGGACCTGACCTACTCGGAAGACTGCGAGAAATTCATCCTCAAGGTGCCGGTCAAGGTCCTCGAAGCGGTGTGCGACGAGCACCGCTGGCAGCGTCCGGACAGCGGCGTGCGCTTTCTCCGTAACCACTACCGCCTGGACGAACTGGAAGGCTTCGCCAGCCTGCTGGCCATGGTCTGCCAGGAAGCCGAGGCCAGCGATCCGCTGCTGCGGGTGCAGAGTCACTACAGCCAGATCGTCGGCAGCAAGCTGCTGTCGCTGCTGACCACCAATATCCGCCGCGAAAGCCTGGACGCCTCGTCTGCCAGCTTCGAGCGGATCCTCGACTACATCGAGCGCAACCTCAAGCAGGAACTGTCCAGCGAGCACCTGGCCGAACAGGCGCGGATGAGCGTGCGTTCGCTATATGCGTTGTTCGAGCGTCAGTTGGGCATCACGCCCAAGCAGTACATCCGCCAGCGCAAGCTGGAATGCATCCACGCCTGCCTGAGTGACCCGGACTGCCTGGTGCGCAGCCTTACCGAGCTGGCCCTGGACTACGGTTTCCTGCACCTGGGACGCTTCTCCGAAAGCTATCGCCGGCAATTCGGCGAACTGCCTTCCGACACCCTCAAGCGCCGGGCCTGAAACGAGAGGGTAACCATTGCCCGGTGGTGGATTGCCAGCGATGAGGCCGGCAAGCACACCTGACCAGCAAGATCGATGTCGAGGCT